>CALGCE010000143.1 GCA_937884625.1 uncultured Clostridia bacterium | reverse complement strand
AAGTCAATCATTTAATTTAATTAAAATTTTCACAACATATCGAAATATCAAATATTTAAGCCAATGTTTTCAACAATATGTTGTGTTTTATGTTCAAAACATCATAAAAATATTTTTTATAAATTTTTTATTTTCTACAAAACTTCCCTATATATAATATATATAAATGTATAATATTATATAAAAAACTTATTGAAAACAACAAAAAACTTATATGCACCTACGATGGCTTTGTTGTGTTGAATGAGGAATACATAAATCTTATCAAGAAGAATTATCCCGATTTTGATGAAATCTTTTCCGGAGAGATCCATGTGTCCGAGCACTATTCGTACAGCGGACGAATAGAAAACGGCGATAACATAATTATAAGAGGTATGCCCGGTCAGCTTTTATGTATAAAAGATAAAGGCATAATGAAAATGAAAATTTTTGTTGTTAATGCAGGCAGTTCGTCACTTAAATATCAACTTATAGATATGGATAACGAGCAGGTGCTTGCAAAAGGTCTTTGTGAGAGAATAGGCGTTACGGGTGCCATATCGCACAAATCGGCGGACGGCAGGAAGTACGAAGCCGAAACACCGATGCCCACACACAGCGAAGCTTTTGAGGCTGTTGTGTACGCTATGACCAAGAGCGAGGCAAAGGTTATTGATTCTTTTGACGAAATATCGGCAATCGGTCACAGAATAGTACAGGGCGGTGCGGTTTTCAAGGGCTCTTGTCTTGTAACCGAGGACGTTATAAATAAAATTTCCGAACTCGGTGCCATGGCACCTCTTCATAATCCTGCACACGTTCTTGCAATCCGTGCTTGTATAAAGACGTTTGGCGAAAAAATACCGCAGGTTGTAGTATTCGATACGTCTTTCCATCAGACTATGCCGTCGTATGCATTTATGTATCCGCTGCCGTATGAGTACTATGAAAAATATCAGGTGCGTAAATACGGTGCTCACGGTACTTCCCACCGCTTTGTAAGCGACAGGGTGGCAGACCTTGAAGGTAAGGACAAAAAAGACATTAAAATCATTACCTGTCATTTGGGCAACGGTTGTTCCATTACCGCAATTAAAGACGGCGTTTGCGTAGATACTTCTATGGGCTTTACTCCGCTTGACGGATTTATGATGGGTACCCGCTCGGGGACGATAGACCCGTCTGCACTTACATATATTGCAGAAAAAGAGAATCTCACTGCTTCCGATATTAATACTATCTGTAACAAGAAATCGGGTATGCTCGGAATATCGGGCATTTCAAACGATAACCGTGACATAGGTGCTGCGGCAGACGCAGGCAATGAACGTGCAAAACTTGCGGTTGATATGCAACGTTATCAGATACTTAAATTTATCGGCTCATATATTGCCGCTATGAACGGCGTTGACGCTATCTGCTTTACGGGCGGTATAGGCGAAAATGACCCTGAACTTCGTGAGTACGTATGCGAAAATTTAGGATATTTAAACGTTAAGATAGATAAAGAACTCAATAAACTTCGTGGCAAAGAAATAAAGATTTCCACTGCTGAGAGCGGTGTTGATGTATTTGTAATCCCCACAAACGAAGAACTTGCAATTGCAAGAGATACACTGCAAATAGTATCAAATATATAATACGGTAAAATGTCTTATATTTTGTATGATTTTTCAAACCGACAAAACACAAGGTTTTGTCGGTTTTTTCGCACAATAAAAGTGTTTTCTCAATGTGCAAAATGCATAAAACGTTGACTGCGGTATATGTGTTTTTGTGCAAACAAACAAACGTGTGATTGTCTAAAATTTAACAGGTAAATCGTCTTGACACTGTTTATCAGAAGTGGTAGAATAATCACGAGCGAATTTATACGTTTGGTTAAAAAATTTATGTTAGGAGAAGAATGTATGAACAAGAAGAGAATTTTCGCATTAATTCTTTCTGTATGCCTTTTATTTAATGTTCTTCCGATTTCAATGTTCAATGTTTCGGGCGAAGAAGCATCGACTGTTGTAAACGGTCTGTACAACAATAAGGGCGTATGGGGAGTCGGCGGTGACGGAACGTTATCTTATGATGACGGTTATTTAACCCTGTCCAAAACTGCCAAAGCAACAAACGACCCCAACGAATTTGATGTTACTTTAAAGGTACAGTCAAAAGTAACAGAAAACTTTGTTAAGGCTGCCAATGCAACTGCTTTGGTGTTTGACGTTTCAAGCAGTATGTCAAGCAATATCGGCGGTGAATCAAAGATTAGTTTGGCAAAGGAAGCCGCACTTAATTTTCTTGCAAGATATAAGAATTTGTACGCCACCTCCGCTACACCTTGCTATATTTGTATAGTAACATTCGGTAACGATGGCTATCTTGTAAAAGATTGGGTAGACGTTTCCAAGAAAAGCGGTTATGACACAATCGAAAGTGCCATTAAGGGCATAAAGGCTTTAAGCAGTCACGGCACAAACATGGATGCCGGTCTTAAAAAGGCAACCGAGCAATTCGGTTCCGATACGGTTAAGAATATTGACAGCAAGTACCGTTTCACTATCCTTTTGAGTGACGGTCAGCCCACCTATGCTATCGGCGATAGCAATAAGAGAATAGGTACAGGTTCAAGTTGTTCGCAGGAAATTGCCGAAAGAACCGCTGCAAGGGCAGAAACTTTAAAGAAAAAGTGCAGTTTATTTACGGTATATGTAGGTTCAAATTATAACGGTTATTTGTACACCTACAGAAAAGATGATTTCCATTGGTACAGTTTCCATGACCGCCATTTCCATACATTCGGCAAGACGGTTTACGGTCCTACCATGGGCGAGTTCCTTGAAGACTATATCGCTACAGAAGCCACAAACGCTGTAACCTATGCTTATAAAGCAACTTCAAAATCAGAATTGACAACGGCTTATAATACCATTTTCGGTGCCTTTAATTTCCTTGAAAACAAGGGTACCAGCAGTGCAGGGTTAACAGTAGTAGACCCAATGGGCAGTGACATTATCTATTTGTACGATTACAGTATTGTGGACGGTATGATTCCGCAGGGTAACAACACCTATGCTTGGATACTCAATCCATTATTTGCTGATGTTAAGACTGTTGGTGCTACAACCACCTTCACTTACAGTTTAACCTATCGCATTCGTTTGGATGCCGAAAAAGACGGTTTTGATGAAAATAAGTACTATCCTGCAAACCGCAGAACTTATTTAGTTCAATCTTTCACCGAGAGAAAAGAGTTCCCTGTTCCGGGAGTTAAGGGTCAGGCTTTGACCTATACCGTAACCTTTAATGAGGGCAGTCACGGTACAATTACGGGTGCAGACGCAAACGGTAATAAGATTTTTGAAAAAGTAAAGCGTGGCACCGGTCTTCCTACTGCTCCTGAAGTAAAGGCTGACAGTGATTATTATTTGGCAGGTTGGGCAATTAACGGTACTATTGTTGATTTGTCTAAAATCACTGTTAATTCAAATATAACATTAGTAGCACAGTATGCTAAAAAGAGCGAAATAACATTAGTCGGCGATAGCGACGAAGTATTCTACACTGCAAGCGAGCAGAAGATTACCGATTTTGAAAAACAAGGCTTACCAAAGGGTGCAACCCTTACAGGTGTAAGTTATAAGGCTTCGGGTTTTGATGCAGGCGAATATACAGGTAAGTTTACCTACGATAACGCCAAGATTACTCTTGACGGTAAAGATGTAACTTATATGTATAAGTTCAAAGAGCAAGTAGGTAAATTAACCATTAATCCGAGAGCACTCCTCGTAACTTCCGTATCAAAGCAGAAGACATACGACGGCAAGCCGTTTGCAAAGGCTGACTATGAGGATAATACCGTTATTGGTCTTCAAGGCAATGATAAATTAGATTCTGTTAAATATAAAGAGCAGACTCAAAGCGATGCAGGCGAGTACGAAAATGTCGTAAGCGATGCAGTAGTAAAGAATGCAAATAAAGAAAACGTTAACAAGAACTACGATATTAAATACGGTTATGGCAAACTTACCATCAATAAGGTTCCTAACGTTGTAGTTACCATTTCGGGTAAATATAGTGAGGAAGTTTTTGACGGCAGTGAAAAATCCGTAAGCGGATACGACATTTCGGTTAAACAGCCACAGGGCACAATCGAGTATGCTAAATCAAATATAACATTCAGCGGTACCGATGCTGATAAGACGGCAAAAGGTACTACAAAAGGCGATTATAAGACACCGCTTGATAAGAGCAAATTCTCTAATACAAACGATAATTATGACGTAACCATCGTTATTGATAAAGACGTTGAGTTGTTAATAAAGGCAAACGAAGACGAAATCGTTGTAACCGCAAAGAGTGATAACAAGGTTTATGACGGTAAGCCACTTACAAACAGCGGTTTTGACAGCACAGGTGTTCCCGAAGGATTTACGGTCGAAGCAACCGTAAGCGGTACTATTACCGATGTTGGCGAAACAGCAAACACCGTAACAAGCGTTAAAATTCTTAATGCTTCAAAAGAGGATGTAACCTCACAGTTTGCCAATATCACAAAGTTACCCGGTAAATTAACCGTTACAAAGAGAGCAGTAACCATTACTTCACCTTCTGAATCTAAATTCTATGACGGTACACCGTTACAGTCTGCTGATAAGGACTTCAAGATTGAAGGATTTGTTGACGGCGAAGGCGTAACCATCAAGAATAAGAAGTCGGTTACAGACGTTACCGAAAATTTGGGTGTAGATAATACCTTTGAGTGGACATTCAATAAAGGTACAAAGGCAGGTAACTATACTGTAACTCCTGTATACGGCAGACTTATCATTAAGGAAGTATCAGGTCTTGTAGTTACCATTATCGGTAAGAGCATTGATACTATAACCTATGACGGTAAACCGCACGAAGTAACAGGCTATGACATATCTGTTGATAAAGAAAAGTATAAAGATTTAATAAAGATTGAGTTTGTTCCGACTGATGGCTGTAAAGCAGCAAAGGCTTCGGGTACTGATGCCGGTACCTATAATATGGGACTTACCAAAGACAACTTCAAGAATACCAATACCAACCTTAAAGACGTTACAATAGTTGTAATTGACGGTGCTCTTACAATCAAGCCTGTATACAATGTAGAGGTTAACATTGTAGGTAACACCAAAGAAGTCACTTATAACGGTACTACTCAAAAGGTTGAGGGTTATAAGACTCCGACAATAGCAAAAGACGACAGCGGATTGTTCAAAATTTCTTATATAAGTTTCAGCGGTGACGCAAAGGCTTCCGGTATGGTAAAGGGCGACTATCCGATGAATCTTAATGCAAGTCAGTTCGGAAGCAACAATACAAACTTTGCAAACGTTATTTTCCACGTAACTGACGGCGGTTTGAAAATAAATCCGATAGGCGAAGACAAGAAGATTACCGTTACTGCAAAAGGCGGAGAGAAGAAGTACGACGGTACACCTCTTAATGCAACGGTAGATTTCACACAAAAAGAACTCTTACTTGCAAACGGCGATGTTCTTACCGCACTTGCAATAGGTACTATTACCGATGCAGGAAGCACATCAAGTTATATTTATGACGGCTCTGTAAAGATAGTTCACGACCCGAACGGTGCTAACATTGACGTAACAGATTGTTACACCTTTACTACCGCAGGCGATACTCTTAAAATTAACAAGCGTGAAGTAACACTTACTTCGGGCAGTACAAAGAGAGAGTATAACGGTACACCGCTTACAAATTCCAATGTAACAATAACAGGTGACGGTTTCGTAGGCAGTCAAGGCGTTGATACTTTGACAAACGCACAGATATTAAATAAAGGCACAACCAAAAACACCTTCTCTTACAGTTTCAAAGCAGGTACCAAAGAGGGTAACTATGATATTAAAAAGGTTGAAGGCGATTTAGAGATAACAGCCGTACAGGCACAGGTAACTGTTAAAGTTGCAGGTGACAAGAAGACCTTTACCTATGACGGTAATGCTAAAAAGGCTGAGGGTTATACTGTTACCGATATTTCAAATCCGCTTTACGCCAAAGCCAATATTGATTTCAATGGTACTGCCAAGGTTGAAAAGACCAACGCCGGAACCTATCCGATGGGTCTTAAAGAGGCAGACTTTGCAAACAACAGCGATAACTTTGCAAATGTTAAATTTGTTGTAACCGACGGCGAACTTAAAATCAGCAAGGCAAACGCCACATCACTTGATGCTACCGGTTATGAAGGTACCTATGATGCTAAAAACCACGATGCTATCACCGGTGCCGAGGTTAAAGGCGATGTTAAGGGTACTAAGTGGACTTACAAGTATAAGGACAGCAAGGGTAACACTTACGACGTGATACCTCAGGTTAAAGATGCAGGCGAGTATGAATATACCGTAATTGCTTCAAATGAAAACTATGAGGATATTGAAACAAAGGTTACCGTTAAGGTTACTCCTGCTACCATCAAGGTTAAGGCTGATGATAAACAGCAGATAATCGGCGAAGAGAAGGAAGAACTTACCTACACCTATGAAAATCCGATTAAGGGCGAGGGACCTGTATTTAGCGGTAAACTCAGCACCGATGCTAAGGATGAGCGTGGCAAGTACGATATTAAGCAGGGCGATTTAGCACTCAAAGACGGCGAAGGCTTCAAGGCTTCTAACTATAAGATTGAGTACACACCTGCCACGTATAAGGTGTTGCTTAAAGACTTTACTCTGGACGTTGAAGTTGATAAGAAGGTTGCAAAAGTAGGAGAAATCATTACCTATACCATCATTGTTAAAAATACCGGTGATGTTGACTATGAAAACCTTACAGTTAAATCTGACCTTCTTGGTATAACAGAGATAATCAAGTCATTAAAGGTTGGCGAAACCTGGTCAAAGCAGTTTACCTACGTCGTTAAACCTGAAGATGCAG
Organism: uncultured Clostridia bacterium; assembly: GCA_937884625.1. Classification (GTDB taxonomy): domain Bacteria; phylum Bacillota; class Clostridia; order Oscillospirales; family Acutalibacteraceae; genus UBA737. Next base: position 1,185 of record CALGCE010000143.1, on the reverse strand, counting down.
GAAAAGACATAATTAACACTGTTACGGCTTATGACGAGGACAACAATGAACTTGCAGTTAAGAAGAGCACTGCAACTACCATTGAAATTCCTGTAAGTCCTAAGACGGGCGATACAACTAATCCATTTGCTATGCTTATTCCAATGCTTGTTTGTGCATCATACATTTCTATGTATTCACGCAAGAAAAGACAGGCAAGATAAGAATAAACGTAGAATAAAATAGTTTTTAACACCCCACAATTTTGTGGGGTGTTATTTTGCGTTCTTTACCCTCAATTATTAACAAAGAGCCTAAAAAATATGTCGGCGAATGTCGTATAAGAATATGGAATAATATAGCAAACCCCAAAAGGTAACTGATTGACAATCAAACAAAAATATGGTATTATTCTGTTATCACGAGGGTGATAACTTGAATAATATTTCGGATGTTTTTGAAAGCAACAATAAAATCAAATGTCTTACTGCCGGAACCTTAAATTCCAAACAAATTGCTTTTTTAAAAGAAAAGTGCCCTGATGTGTTTTATAAAATTAAATCCTATACAGTATTCATTTGGAAAGACAGAATTGAACACATCAAAAAACATTCGTATGATGTTTCGGGGCTTTCGACAAAAGAAATGATTGATTTGTTGCCTTCAATTATAGAAGAACCGGATTATTTAGGATATCGCACTAAGGATAACAGTATTCAGTTTATCAAAGTGATAAATGGGAACTTACTTGTTGCAGTCAGGGCAGATTCGAACGGACGGTTAAATTTCAGAACGATGTATACAATTACAGACGGACAGTTAGAAGATTATATCAAAAAGAATCACGCTTGGAAATTTTGCTGATAATCTTGTCCATATCAATCTCAAAGATATTCCACACAGATCGTTGTCTGTGATACTTGACCTTGCCAGCAGTCATGATACGAAGAACAAGGCAATAAGTCTTTACAAGCTCATCACCAACCTTGTTCATGTATTCATGACGTGCCGAAGGTACAACAGCATGGTAACGTCGACTGTTAGAGTTTACTATGTCAGCCAGACGTGAGAGGAGTTCAGGTTTCATAGGAACTTGCAGAATAAAGCGAGAGCATCACCTGGTGTCATGGAGTGCTCGAAGTTAAATGTTGATGAGTGAGCCATTAGGTCGTCTTCAAGAGCTTGATAAAATACTTCAGGCGATCT
>CALGCE010000142.1 GCA_937884625.1 uncultured Clostridia bacterium | reverse complement strand
TTGACGATCTTCTGGAAGATTACTACAGGCTTCTTTCGGGTCATAAATTGATATGAAGAATCGAAATGAGAGCATCGGACCCGCAGCAAAAATATTGCTTGCCGGGATCAGAGCATATAAAAAATATATCAGTCCCTTATCCGGCCCTCATTGCAGGTACACGCCTACGTGCTCGGAGTACGCCCTCCAGGCAGTAAAAAAGTATGGCGCGGTAAAAGGAAGTTTGCTGGCAGCGCGGCGCATCCTCAGATGCAATCCGTTTTGTAAAGGTGGGTACGACCCCGTACCTGAAAAAAGCACAAAAAATCACACAGATAACGACTTTCAGTAGGAATGGTGTAGGATGCAGAGTCTATTTAACATTATAAATATACCGCTAAGTTACATTTTGAAATTTTTATCGGACATTTTCGGCGGTAATTTCGCCGCATCGGTTTTCGTATTCACTTTACTTGCAAATATTGCGTTAATTCCGCTTAGTATAAAAAGTCAGAAATCATCGGTTCAGCAGATGCGTATAAAACCGAAACTTGATGAACTCAAAAAACGCTACGGCGACGACAGGCAAAAAATGGCTGAGGCACAGCAGAAACTGTATCAAGAGGAAAATGTGTCGATGTCGGGCGGTTGTCTGCCGCTTATAATCCGTCTTGTGCTTATGATGAGCATTTATTGGTTGATACTTTCTCCGCTTACCTATATGTCGGGTGCGGATAAAACCAAGGTTAACAACGTAACCACCGCTATTTCAACCAATATCAGTAAAATAAAAAAAGAAGACTCCGAAAGTTACGAAAAATTTAAAAAAGAAACCAATTGGAACGAAAAAAACAGCAATAACCAACTTGGAATAATCCGTCTTATAAGGGAAAATCCCGAAGAGATTGAGCAGATACTTCCCAAAAAGGAATATAAGAAGATAAAAGGCGACCTTAAATATATAATCGAAAAGGACGAAAAAGCAGGTATAGACTATTCGTTCCTTGGAATGGATTTAACCCAGTCGCCACAGTTTAATATTGATATTTTCTCAAAATTCCAAAAAATCTGGCTTTTGCCCATTATGGCATTTTTGGCACAGATGCTTACAAGCGTTATATCAATGTTAATACAAAAAAAGAACAACCCCGATGCACCGAGTATGGCGGGTATGATGCTCACTATGCCGTTAATATCGTTGTTTATCGGATTTACGTTTCCTGGCGGAGTATGTTTTTATTGGATATGCTCGTCACTTATCGGCGGATTTATACAGTCGGGCGTACAGTTAGTATACGGACCGCATAAGATGTTGGCAAAAGAGCGTGCAAAAGAAATAAAGAAACAGTGTGAATTTGAAGAAAAACAGTTAGGGAGGAAATTTCTTGATTAAAGAGGCAAGAGGCTTCGGAAATACTATAAACGAAGCAAAAGAAGACGCAATAGAAAAATTGGGAGCAAAACCCGAAGATGATGTTCAGTTTGAAACAATAACAATGTATAAGAAAAAAGTATTGGGAATGTTCGGCGGAAGTAAGGCAGAGGTAAGGGCGTATATCGAAACACCCGACGAAAAGGAGAAAAAGCCGAAGAATAAAAAAACTAAGAAGCCTGCTCAAAAGAAAGAAAATACCGTAAAGGAAGAAAAGAGCAAACAAAAGGTGCAGGAGACAAAAATACCCGATGAATTCAGCGATGCGGTTGACGCAGATACTGTTTCTCCCGATTCACAAGAGGGAATTGCAACGGCATACTTAAAAAAGATTCTTGAAAATTTAGGTTGCAATGAAATTAAGTTAAAGGTTGCAACAAGAGAAAATATTTGTCATATTTTTATAGACGGTAAAGGTCTTGGTGCGATAATAGGTCGCAGAGGGGAAACCCTTGATGCTTTGCAGTATCTTACGAGCCTTGCGGCTAACAACGGCGGAGGACATTTCAGGGTATCTTTAAATGTCGGAAGTTACAGAGAGAAAAGGGAGCAGGCGTTGACGGCACTTGCAAACAAGGTTGCACAGCAGGTAATAAAGAGCGGTCACAGCAGAGGACTTGAACCGATGAATCCGTATGAACGCAGGATAATACACACTGCGGTACAGGAAATTGACGGGGTAACGTCAAGTTCAGTAGGTGACGGTAGCCGTAGGAGGGTTGTAATATTCCCCGAGGGCACAGACAAAAGACCTCAAAAGAGTGAAAACCGCAGACCGAGTAATACGGTCGCAACCGCACCCACAAGAGAGCCTAAAAAGGACAGCGATATGCCGTTATACGGAAAAATAAACTGATTGTTTGTAAAAGACCGCCTTGCCGATAACCGTCGGCAGGGCGTTATTTACCGAAAGTTAAAGAAGGTGATTTCTTGACCGACTATATAACGGTACTTAAAAGCGTTACTGCCGAGTATTCAGAGAAACGTTCAAGGTTTATAGCAACCCTTTATCACTGCGAAACCGAAGCACAGGCAACCGAGATAATATCACAGCAAAAAAGCAGATTTTGGGACGCAAAACATAATGTATACGCATATGTATTAAAAGACGGCACATCGAGGTTTTCCGATGACGGTGAGCCTCACGGTACGGCAGGAAAACCCATTCTTGATATAATAACGGGCAGTGGCGTTAGCGATATAATTATAGTAGTAACAAGGTATTTCGGCGGTGTGCTTCTCGGTACAGGCGGACTTGTAAGGGCGTATTCCTCTGCTGCCAGAGATGCCGTAAATTTGTCGCAAAGGGTAAAAATGTGTAACGGGGCGACCTATTCGGTAAAGTGTGATTATGCCGACCACAGTAAACTTATATCGGTAATAGAAAAATGCAACGGAAGTGTAAAAGACACCCTATTTACCGAACTGGTTGAAGTTTTGTTTTCTTTAAAAAACGAAGATATAAAGAACTTTGAAGATACCTTGTGCGAAGTGTTTTCTTCAAGACTTACGGCGAATTTTGTACAGGAGAGCGTTTTTTGTCAGAAAATTTAAAAAATAAAGAGGAAAAATAAAATTTTTCACTAATAATAGTAGTAGGCGGTGAGTTTATGCAAAATGTGAGGACGGTAAGCGAGGAGATAGAAAAAAGTACCCTTAGCCCGTTTGCTACTTTGAGCAGCAATACAAAGGGCAGAGAAAAGGACGAAGAAAAATGCGAATTGCGTACCGATTTTCAGCGTGACCGTGACAGAATAATACACTCAAAAGCGTTCCGTAGGCTTAAACATAAAACGCAGGTGTTTTTGTCACCGCAGTCCGACCATTACCGAACACGCCTTACGCATACGCTTGAAGTATCGCAGATAGCAAGAACTATCGCACGTTCACTGCGTTTAAATGAGGACTTGACCGAGGCTATTGCATTAGGTCACGATTTGGGGCATACGCCGTTCGGTCATGCAGGAGAGAGAGCACTAAACGAACTGTGCGAGGACGGTTTTACACACTATGAGCAAAGCGTCAGGGTGTGTAAGATGTTAGAGCGTGACGGCAGAGGTCTTAATTTAACGGCAGAGGTGCTTGACGGTATACTTCACCACACCAAAGGCGAGTGGGCATCTACGCCCGAGGGTAAAGTGGTAAGAATAAGCGACCGCATAGCCTACATAAATCACGATATCGACGATGCCGTAAATGCAGGTGTTATAAAAGAGAGCGATATACCGAGCGATATTATAGAGCATTTAGGCAATAAAAAAAGCAAGAGAATAGATACTCTTGTAAAATCGGTGGTATATAACAGTGACGGTAGCGATATAAAAATGGACTGCACTACCGATAAATATTATTTAAAACTCCACGAATTTCTTTACAGTTCTGTCTATCATAACCCGATTGTTAAGGTGGAGGAAGAAAAGGTATACGGTATAGTTGAGGGGATATATAAGTATTTTCTTGAAAACCCCGATAAATTAACGGCAGAATACAAACTTGTTTTTGAGCGTGACGGTATAAAGCGTGCCGTTACCGACTATATTGCAGGTATGACCGACCATTATGCCGTAACTGTGTACTCCGATATTTATATACCGAAGTCTTGGAAGCTATAAAACTGTCAGGAGGTGCTGTCGCTTGGCAATGATACCCGAGAGTGTTATTAATGAAATTAAATACAGAAACGATATTGAAAGCGTGATAGCACCGTACGTTAATTTAAAACGCAGGGGTAAAAATTTAGTAGGTCTTTGTCCCTTTCACAACGAAAAGACGCCGTCTTTTACGGTGTATCCCGAAAACGGTTCTTTTTACTGTTTCGGTTGCGGTCAAGGCGGTGACGTTTTCAGTTTTGTAAAACTTATAGAAAACCTTGATTATATAGAAGCGATAAAACTTTTAGCCGAAAAAAGCGGTGTTGTAATCCCGCAGGACGGATATGACGATTCCTATCAGAATTTAAAGAATACCATCTTTGAAATAAACAGAGAAACGGCAAAGTTTTATCACGAATATTTAATGTCGGAAGATGGAAAATGGGCACTTGATTACCTTACTTCAAGGGGTCTTACGGTAAACACCATAAAGCATTTCGGATTGGGTGCCGCTCCCGACAGTTGGGACAGTCTTTTAAATTATCTGTCACAAAAAGGCTTTTCCTTTTCGGATATGATGCAGGCAAATGTAATAGGCAAAGGTCAAAGCGGAAGATACTACGACCGATTTAAAAAGAGGGTTATGTTCCCCATTATAAATATAAGGGGTAAGGTAATCGGTTTCAGCGGAAGGGCAATGCCGGGAGAGGACAAGCAGGGCGGTAAATATGTAAACACTTCGGATACTCCCGTATATAAAAAGAGTGAAAATCTTTTCGGTATGAATTTTGCAAAAAGTTACTGCGACGAGCGTATAATTCTTGTTGAGGGGAATATGGATGTTATATCTCTTCATCAGGCAGGATTTAAGAACACCGTAGCGGCACTCGGCACATCATTTACTTCCGAACAGGCAAAACTTCTTTCAAGGTACACAAAAGAGATTGTACTAACTCTTGACGCAGATGCCGCAGGACAAAAAGCGGTAAAGAGGGCAGGAGAAATACTTAAAGATACGGGACTTGATGTAAGGGTAATAGTAGTACCCGACGGCAAAGACCCTGACGAATTTATAAAGAAACACGGCAAGGCAAGATTTTCGGCACTGCTTGACGGTGCGGTAAGCGAGATAGAATATAAACTGCTTACGGCGGTAGAGGGGATTGACGTTAACACCGACGACGGTCGGTTGCAGTATCTTACAAGGGCGGCAGGTATCATAGCACAGTCAAACGACATTATGACCCGTGACCTTTATATCGGAAGAATGTGCGATAAGTACGGCGTATCACGGACGGCACTTGAAAGCAAGGTAGACGAAATAAGAAAAAAGAATATAAAAACACAGCAGAAAAAAGAGCTGTATGCTTCTAAAAAATATTGCGAATATCCGAAATAATCACGCCAAGGTACACAAGAAATGACGTAAATCCCGAAAAACGCCTTAATTTAAAGGTGACAAACGCCGAAGAAACGGTCATAGCGGTACTTCTGCAACACCCTGACCTATTTGATACCGCCTACGAACTGTTAAAAGACGACGATATGTTTACATCCCTTAACAGGCGGATATACGAAAAGATTTGCGAGTGTCTTAAAAGCGGCAGAGATTTGGATATATCGTATTTCGGCGATATGCTGTCAAATTCCGAAATGGGGTATTTGGTGTCACTTGCAAACGGCGAAAAAGGCGGTAAAAACGCCAAAACGGTATTAAAAGACAGTATTAAGGTAATATTAGATGAGAGAATACAAAAAAATCCCACCGAAATTAAGGATATGTCGGATGACGATTGGGCGGAAAATTTAAAAAGAATAATAGAAAATAAACAAAAGGGGAACAAATAATATGGCAAACGAGGAAAAAATTTTAAAGAATACCGAAACGCAGACCGAAATAGAGGAACAGGAAGAAAAGGACGCATCTATCGACGAAATAGAAAATGCTCCCGATGACCTTGACGAACTTTTTACAGAGCCTCCGCTTTTAGACCTTGACTTTGACGAAGAGCCTACCGACGATGAATTAAAGTTAGAGGAAATGGACCTTGATAACCTTAAAGATGACATTTCGGTCGATAATATTGCGCTTGATGACCCCGTAAAGGTTTATTTAAGGGAAATAGGCAGGGTACCTCTTTTAACATCAGACGAAGAAATCGAACTTGCAATAAAAATCGGCGAGGGCGACGAGTATGCAAAGCAACGTCTTACAGAGGCAAACCTGCGTCTTGTTGTAAGTATTGCCAAAAAGTATGTAGGTCGTGGTATGTATTTTCTTGACCTTATTCAAGAGGGCAACGTAGGTCTTATTAAGGCGGTTGACAAGTTTGATTACACCAAGGGATTTAAGTTTTCAACCTATGCTACATGGTGGATAAGACAGGCTATTACAAGGGCGATTGCAGATCAGGCGAGAACCATAAGAATCCCCGTCCATATGGTCGAAACGATCAATAAAGTCCTTCGCGTCTCCCGCCAACTGCTTCAGGAAATCGGCAGAGAGCCCACCG
>CALGCE010000141.1 GCA_937884625.1 uncultured Clostridia bacterium | reverse complement strand
GTATACCATTGCGTTTTGTGTAGAGGGCAAAGGTATGTCGAGTGAGCAGTTTTCAGGGTTAATATCAAAAGTGAGTGATAACGGTAAAAAAATTTGTTTCATAATCGGCAGTTTTTACGGACTTGATGAGAATATAAAGGCATTCGCCGATTTAAATTTGTCCGTTTCAAAAATGACCTTTCCGCATCAACTTTTCAGGGTTATGTGTTTAGAGCAGATTTACAGGGCGTTTAAAATAAGCGAGGGCGGAACTTATCACAAATAATGTATAATACGTTATTAAAATTTTAAGAGCGTTTGACAAAATATACTTAATGTGATAGAATACTAATACTGTTGATAAACGGATTTTTTGAGAGGAAAGTATTTATGAAATTAAAATATGAATTTGTAATGAATGAAGTAGCGGATAAAACGGTTGCCGTAGCGGTAGGAGATGCGTTAGAGGCTTTTAACGGTTTTATTAAACTCAATGATGTGGGTGCACACATATTCGGTCTTTTAAAAGAGGATACCGATGTTGAAAAAATTGTTGAGGAAATGAAGGTGTCCTATGCCGATACACCCGAAGACGAAATAAGAGAAACGGTCGAGGAATTTGTAGGCAAGTTAAAGGATGCTGACCTTTTAGTATAATATGGATAACTCAAAAATGAGCCGTGCAGACGAGGTACTGTCTATAAGCAACGAAGTAGCGGTAATGACGTCGGGAACGAGTATGCGACCTATGTTAAGACAACATAAGGACGTAGTAGTAATTGAGCGTGTAAACAGAAAACTTAAAAAGAATGATGTACCGTTGTACCGTAGGGACGGTGCCGAAAAACTTGTTTTACACAGGATAGTAAAGATAAAAGACGGCAGGTATATAATACGTGGCGATAATAACTATTATACGGAATATGACATAACCGATGATAATATCGTAGGTGTATTAAAGGAATTTTACCGTGACGGGAAGTATTATAACTGTGCTACGAGCAAGGTTTATAAATTATACAGTTTTTGGATACTTCACAGTTATCCTCTGCGTTACTTCTGGCGTATACGCTTAAAGCCGTTTTTATCAAAAATAAAACATTTTGTTTTAAATTAAGTAATCACTTAATTTAAAAAACACTTGCAAATTTTTGCAAGGGGTGTTATCATAAAAAAGTATAAATGCTATGACAAAGAAAAGTAGGGTTATGCAGGTCTTTCAGAGAGGACGCATCACGGCTGAAAATGTGTTTAAGATACCGATAACTTGAAGTTCGCTTTTGAGCAGTGCCACCTAAAAAATTTTTTAAGTAAGTGGCAACGGCAGGCACCGTTATATGCCGTGAGAGTGTTTGCTCTTTGAGCGAAAATTACGGGTGGTACCACGGAGTTTATAAGGCTTCGTCCTGTTTGGGACGGGGCTTATTTTTATGTCCTTTTTATGGAGGTTAGGTTATGAAACAGCAAATTATGTCGATTAAGGAAACGGCAAAGCAGTTAATACTTGATTGCGATTGCGAGCGTGCAATTGAGGAATTGCGTGTTAAATATTTAGGCAAAAAGGGAGAACTTACGGCTATATTAAAGCAGATGGGTTCTCTGTCGAATGAAGAAAGACCTATTATGGGTCAACTTGTAAACGAGGCAAAAAAGGAATTAGAGGAATTAATATCACAAAAGAGCGGAGAAATTAAGCAGAAGGCTACCGAATTAAAATTAAAGGCGGAAACGGTAGATATTACTATGCCTCCAAAGACAACAAAGCAGGGTAAATTACATCCGCTTAATACGGTCCTTAACGATATGATTGATATATTTCAGTCTATGGGATTTGACGTGTTGGACGGTCCTGAGGTTGAAACCGACCATTACAATTTTGAATGTTTAAATGTTCCTGCCGACCACCCTGCAAGAGATATGCAGGACACCTTTTATTTGGGTGAAAATCTGCTTTTGCGTACCCAGACTTCTGCGGCACAGATACGCACTATGGAAACGAGAAAACCTCCGATAAGGGTTATATGTCCGGGCAGAGTTTTCAGGGCAGACGAGGTTGATGCTACACACTCTCCCGTATTCCATCAGATAGAGGGACTTGTGGTCGATAAAGGTATTACTATGTGCGACCTTAAAGGAGTACTAGAACAGTTTGCACGTGAGATATACGGACCTGACACAAAGGTTAAGTTCAGACCGTCATTCTTCCCGTTTACAGAGCCGTCGGTTGAGGTTGACGTCACCTGTTCGGAGTGTGGCGGTGACGGTTGCAGAGTATGTAAGGGAAGCGGTTGGATAGAAATTTTAGGTGCCGGAATGGTACACCCGAATGTACTTCGCAGTTGCGGTATCGACCCTGATGTGTACAGCGGGTTTGCGTTTGGCATAGGTCTTGACCGTCTTACGACCCCACGGTATAAGATAAGCGACATTCGTCTTCTTTTTGAGAATGACAAGCGTTTCTTAGAGCAGTTTTAAGGAGGCGTAGAAAATGAAAATTTCACTTAATCATTTAAAAACTTATGTTGATATAAACGTACCCGTAGAGGAACTTTGCGACCGTATGGTTATGGCAGGGTTTGAGGTTGAGAGTATTGAAAAGCAGGGGGATAACCTTGTAAACGTTGTTGCGGCGAGAATTAAGCAGATTACACCGCACGAAAACAGCGACCATTTACAGATATGTCAAATGGATATAGGCACAGGTGAACTTGTACAGATAGTTACGGGTGCACAAAACATTAAAGAGGGCGACCTTGTACCTGCGGCACTTGATAACAGTACGCTTCCGAACGGTGCCCACATAAAGGCAGGTAAACTTCGTGGTGTTGACTCAAACGGTATGTTGTGTTCGGGCGAGGAGTTATGTCTTACCGAGGCAGACTACGAGGGTGCTTCGGTTTACGGTATACTGATACTTAAAGATGAGTATAAAGAGGGTACCGATATGCGTGAGGTACTTGGTCTTGACGATTACATTATAGACTTTAAGATTACCGCAAACCGTCCCGACTGTAACAGTTTTTTAGGCGTTGCAAAGGAAATTTCGGTTGTTTTGGGAACAAATTATAATCCTCCTGTACCGCAGTATAAAACGAGCGGTGGAGATATTTCGGATTATATTGATGTTAGTGTTGAAAATTACGACCTTTGTCCGAGATATATAGGCAGGGTTGTTAAAAACTTGCGTATAAAACCGTCGCCCGTATGGATGCAAAAGGCTATAACGGCATCGGGTATGCGACCGATAAACAACATAGTGGATATTACAAATTTTGTTATGCTTGAAACAGGTCAGCCGATGCACGCATTCAATTATAACGAACTTGCAGACAAGAAAATTATCGTAAGAAACGCCCGTGACGGCGAAAAGATAACCACTCTTGACGGCAAGGACTATAAATTAAATTGCGATATGCTTGTTATTGCAGACGGCGAAAAGCCCTCCTGTCTTGCAGGTATAATGGGCGGCAAGGAAAGCGAAATAGAGGACGACACAAAAGATTTGTTCCTTGAATCGGCTAAATTCCGCAGGGATAATATCCGTCATACGGGACGTTCTCTTGGAATAAGAACAGAGGCGAGTGGAAGATACGAGCGTGGCGTGGACGTAATAAATGTGGAATACGCTATGAACCGTGCGTTACAACTAATATACGAACTTGATGCAGGTGATATAATAGAAGGTGTTATCGACCGCAATAACGGTCTTCCGAAAGACAGGATTATAACGGTTGAAACCGCAAAAGTCCTCGAACTTTTAGGCGTGGAAATACCGCAGGAAAAGGTTGTTTTCATTCTTAACAGTTTAGGTCTTGAAACGGTTGTAAATGACGGCGTACTGACGGTTAAGGTACCGTCCATAAGGGACGATATAGAGGGCAGAGCCGACCTTGCAGAAGAGGTTATGAGGATTTACGGTTATGACCATATAGTAGGAACTCCTATGAGGGGCGACGTCATAAGGGGTACTAAATTACCCGAAAGGGTAAAAAGTGATAAAATAAAGTCGCTTATGTGCGGTATGGGGGCTTATGAGATTACCACATATTCGTTTATACCGTCGGGTGCTGTGGATACACTTAAACTTAGTAATGATGATGAGCGAAGAAATGCCATACGCCTTATAAATCCGCTTGGCGACGAGTATTCAACACTCAGAACGCAACTTACAACGAGTATGCTTACGGTACTTTCTACCAATATAAACCGCAAAATTACCGACGGCAGATTTTTTGAAATAAGCAAACGTTTTGTACCGAAATCCCTACCGCTTGACGCTCAACCTGATGAGTTACCGCAAATGTCGATAGGAATTTACGGAAAAGATGAGGATTTCTTTACCATTAAGGGAATAATAGAAGAAATAATGAAACTTTTCGGTGCACATACGCAGTATGAGAGAAGCAGTGAGCCGTATCTTCATCCGGGCAGACAGGCACTTGTTAAGGCTAACAACAAGCCGGTTGCGGTATTCGGAGAGGTACACCCCGATGTTGCAAATTCTTACAATATAGAGCAAAGGGTATACATTGCAGAAATTAATCTTGATGTGCTTTACGGCATAGAGAAAAGAAAGACCGTTTACAAACCTCTGCCTAAATTCCCCGCCGTTGAGCGTGACTTTGCAATGCTTTGCGATGAAGATATACCGATAGGAAATCTTGAAAAGGCAATTATAAGCGGGGGTAGCAGACTTCTTGAAAAGGTAGAGTTGTTTGATGTATATTCAGGCTCTCAAATACCCGACGGCAAGAAAAATGTTGCGTTCAGCGTCTGGCTTCGTTCTGCCGAGTCTACCCTTACAGACGAGCAGATTGACGGGGTTTGCGAAAAGATTATCAAAAACCTTGAAAAGACGGGTGCCACACTTCGAAAATAATACTTGAACTTTTATAAAAAACGGTATACAATATATGTAAAGAGGTGTTATTTATGAATGATAAGACTATGACGTTTTCTATCGGCGACCAGACCGAACAGGAGATAAGAAGAATTCTTACACAGGTTTACGATGCCCTAAAAGAAAAGGGATATAATCCTATAAATCAGATAGTGGGTTACATTCTGTCGGAAGACCCCACCTATATAACGACACATAATAACGCCAGAAATCTTATAAGAAGAATAGACCGTGACACGCTTTTACAGTCGCTTGTAAAATATTATCTCACGGCATAAACCAACACAAAAAGTAAAGGGGCTGTGACGAAATTATTGTTTCGTCACAGCCCCTTTTAACGGTAAGCAAAAAGTTTGTTAAAAGTGATGAAATTTCGGTAAAATTTTGTTGTCTTTTTAAGGAAAATTTTTTTAAAATTATTTTACATAATTTTCTATTCATTTTATAATTGCATATTAAAGTTTTCCACTTACTAACCTACTTATCCACCGCTTTTATGACGAAAAGTGGCGAAAAACCTACTGTACAACCCCTAAAACGGTTAAATACACAGTGGATAAGTTGTATAACTGTTCAGGTTGTTTTGGTTTACATAACAACAAAAAATGCAGAAAAATTTAATATTTGTAACCGAATTGTAACTTGATTTTTAAAGCAAAATATACATCAATGAAAAAAGCAGATATTTATCCGATTTTTCACTGTAAAGAATTAAAATCAATGCTAAAATAATAAGTGAGTCGGGGTCTTTTAAATACTTGTCTATAAGCGTTAAATCTAAAAGGGATTTTTTATTATCTTGTGCTTTTTCATAAGATTTAGGCTCGGCAGATTTCTTTTCGCTTTCGTTTTGCAGTTTAACAAAGGACGGAGCAGGTGGCATATTAAAAGACGTATCATTTAACTGTGAACGCCTCTGCATTTCTTTCATACGTTCAAGTGCCTTTTGCTGTTCACGCAAAAATTCGCTTTGTGTAAGTTCTGCCATATTTCTCCCCCGAAATCATAAATTAAAAATACCGCTTTCCTTTAAGAAAGGTAAAATTTCTATAAGTTTTAAAATTTTTATTGCCGTATCTACCTTTTCCCGTTTCGGATCACTTAAATTGGGCTTTAACGCAAGAAGTAATGCGGTACGCTTGTTGTTCCCTGCCGACTTGAAATGCGATACTATCTGCATGATTTTTTGCATATCATCGACACTCGGCATATCCTCTCCCTGCAAAAGCGAGGTCATATCGTCTTTACTTGCAGGTAAATTGTTTTCCTGCTGTTGCGAAAGCAGACCCTCCGCCATTTTTCTGACCTTGCCCATACTTTCAGGGTCGTTTAGTATCTCTGCAAGTTTACTGCTTAATTCATCCATTACCCTTACCGTCATTCATTAATAGATTTAAAAGTTGTTTGGCTGAGTCACTTGATAACATTTGTTTCGCCTTTGCGGGATTGTTAAGAGCGTCTGTAAGCTTTTGTCTGTCTTCATTTGAGAGTCCCGACATAAGTTTTGACATATCGCCGTTAACCGCCGAATTTACGGCATTTTTATTGATTTTACCGCCTGATGACGATACTATACTGTCCATCAGTTTTTGTTTGTTAATATTATTGTTATTCAAAATAATCCCCTCCTTTTTATACTATGATTATAAACTAATATATATGAGGTATAAGTTATGAGAATACTTGTTATTTCCGATTCGCACAAAAAAGGTGCAACGGTTGACAGAATAATCCGCTCAAACCCCGACGCAAAGCATATTTTCTTTTTAGGCGACCATACGGGCGATATAGAAGATTTAACCTATGAGTATACCGACCGTATTTTTCATATTGTAAGGGGTAACTGTGACGGATTTTGCGACTATCCGCTTTACGATATTGTAAAACTTGAAGGTATCAGTATATTATATGCTCACGGTCATACTTTTGACGTAAAATACGGTATAAACAGGCTAAAAGAATTTGCTAAAAACTGCGAATGTAATATAGCACTGTACGGTCATACACATAAGTCGGATATATCATACAGGGACGGTATTTATATCGTAAATCCCGGTTCGTGTGCCTCTTCGAGAGAGGGTGCGGACAGTTACGCCGTAATTGATATTTTAAAAAGCGGTATACTTCCGCAAATAAAAAAGGTATAAGATTTTAAAAAAGACTTGTAATAGTTTTAAAATATGTTAAAATAAAATATGTAAAAATTTTCTTAAAGGAAGTATTAAAAATGGCAAAAGAAGTTTTAGTAGAAGTATCGGCACGTCACGTGCACGTAACAAAAGAGGCACTAGAAATACTTTACGGCAAGGGATATGAACTTACCAATAAAAAAGACCTGTCGCAACCCGGTCAGTTTTTGTGTAATGAAAAGGTAACCGTTGTAGGTCCCAAATCATCGCTCAAAGCATCTATCTTAGGTCCTTGCAGAAAGGATAATCAGGTAGAACTCTCCCTTACGGACGCACGTTCGATAGGTGTTACCGCCGCTATACGTGAGTCGGGAGATATTGAGGGTACACAAGGTTGTAAAATTGTAGGACCCTGCGGTGAAATTGAAATTTCAAAGGGTGTTATTGCCGCAAAACGCCATATACATATGACCGTTGCACAGAGTAAAGAAATGGGCGTTGAAGATAAGCAGATAGTAAGCGTTAAAATCCCCACAGAAGGCAGAGCACTTATCTTTGATGACGTTGTTGTTCGTGTCAGTGATAACTTCGCACTCGCAATGCATATTGATACCGACGAGGCAAATGCCGCATCGGTAGCAGGTACTTGCACGGGTGAAATTCTTGGATAAGCCGTTAGGACTTTATCTGCATATACCTTTTTGTGAAAAAAAGTGTGCTTACTGTGATTTTTATTCTGCCTGCGTTACCGATACGGTACAGGATAGTTACGTCACTGCACTTATTTTGGAAATTAAAAAATGGGGCGGACTTATTGACCGTCCCATTGATACTATATATGTAGGCGGTGGTACGCCGTCTGTTTTGGGAGACAGAATTGAAAAGATACTTTTGGCGGTAAAAGAAAACTTTAAAATATTGCAAAATGCCGAAATTACGGCAGAGGTTAATCCTGCATCGGCGGTGGAGGAATTTTTGAGTATTGCCAAAAGGTCGGGAGTTAACAGACTTTCTGTCGGTGTTCAGAGTGCAAACGATGACGAACTGAAAGTTTTAGGCAGAACGCATACCGTAAGGCAGTCGGAACAAACGGTAAAGACGGCAAGGAAAATGGGTTTTGATAATATATCGCTTGATTTGATGATTTGTCTGCCCGACAGTAATATAAAAAGCCTTGAAAATAACCTTGACTTTATATGTTCGCTAAAACCCGAACATATATCCGCATATATGCTTAAAATCGAGCCTGATACCAAGTTTTCAAAACTTACACTTAATCTGCCCGATGAGGATATGCAGGCAAATCAGTATCTTTATATGTGTAAATATCTTGAAGAAAAGGGTTATTTACATTATGAAATATCAAACTTTGCTTTAAAGGGCAGGGAAAGCAGACATAATTTAAAATATTGGACGCAAAAAGAGTATATAGGAATAGGACCGTCGGCACACTCTTTTTTAGACGGTAAGAGGTTTTATTACAAAAGAGATTTAAAGGGATTTATTAAAAAGGCAGAAATTATAAATGACGGACTTGGCGGTGACAGACAGGAAGAAATAATGTTGCGGTTAAGACTAAAAGACGGTATAAAGATAAATAACGCCGACAGGGTATTATATTTTTCAAAGTTAAAAGAGGCAGGATATATAAATATAAACGGAGAAAGACTGTCACTTACAAATAAGGGAATGTTACTGTCAAACAGCATAATTACACAGATTACGGAGAGGATAACGTGAAAACATATAAAATACATTTAATCCGTCACGGTATGACGCAGGCTAATATTGAGGGCAGGTATATAGGCAATAAGACCGATTTACCCCTTTGTGTTGAGGGTGTAAGGGAACTTAAAAGTTTAAGGGAAACGGTCGATTATCCGTATATTGAAAAACTGTATACCAGTCCGATGCTTCGCTGTAAACAAAGCGGTGCCATAATTTATTCAGGCTTTGAGCCTACTGTTATAGACGAACTTACCGAATACGATTTCGGCGACTTTGAGGGTAAAACGGCACAAGAACTTGAAATTATCCCCGAATATGAAAAATGGACTTCGGGCAAAATTTCCGCACCGCCTAACGGAGAGAGCAACACCGATTTTGTAAAGCGTCTTGCTTTGGGACTTAATACGGTAGTCAGGGATATGATGGATAATAATATAACAACTTCCGCCGTTATTATGCACGGAGGAGCCATAATGATGTTGCTTGGTGCCACTGCGGTACCGAGAAAGCATACCGTTGAGTGGACAAGTGATAACGGCAGAGGATATTCGGTTATGGTAACGCCGTCACTGTATCACAGTAGCGGTATAATAGAGGTATACGACATTATTTAGGGGGGATTTTGTGGTTAATATCGGCAACGATTGGGACGAAATATTAAAAGACGAATGGGAAAAACCGTACTATAAAAAACTGCGTGCATTTTTAAAAAGCGAGTATTCTGCTTATACCGTTTTTCCCGATATGTACGATATTTTTAATGCCTTAAAATACACTTCGTATAAGGATACGAGGGTAGTAATTATAGGTCAGGACCCATACCACGAAATAGGTCAGGCTCACGGACTTTGCTTTTCGGTTAAGAAAGGTGTAGAGCCTCCGCCGTCACTCAAAAATATATTTAAAGAGTTAAATGACGATTTAGGTATACCTACACCGCCACACGGCGAACTTACCTCTTGGGCAAAACAGGGCGTACTGCTTCTTAATACCGTACTTACGGTACGGTCGGGAATTGCGAATAGCCATAAAGGAATGGGTTGGGAACAGTTTACCGATAGAGTAATACTTGAACTTAACCGCAAACAAACGCCTGTTGTATTTTTGCTTTGGGGTGCTAATGCAAGAAAAAAAGCCGAAATAATAAATAATCCAATACATAAAAAACTGATAACGGTACATCCGAGTCCGCTATCTGCTTACGGCGGATTTTTCGGTTGCAGACATTTTTCAAAAACAAATGAAATACTGACCGAAAACGGAGAACA
>CALGCE010000140.1 GCA_937884625.1 uncultured Clostridia bacterium | reverse complement strand
GGGATCGACCACGCGGACACGGCGGATGCCGACCGCGCGGCAGAGAGTCTCGAGGTCGATCTTGTTAGCGGGATCGCCCTTGAGGTTGAATTCGACAGCCTGACCACCCATCAATTCAGCCAACTCGTCATGCACGAGCTTGACCATCAACTGACCTGGCTTGACAGCAGTCAACACATCCATACCGAGTGCCTTCTGCTTTACTGTATCTGTAAAGGTCTTGGCAACCTTATAGTTCACGTCGGCATCAAGAAGGGCACGACGAACATCCTTCAAGGTCTCCGCAACATTGATTTCGGTAATCTTACCTTCACCTTTCAAGATCTTGAAGGATCTTTCGAGTCTTTCGCTTATCAAAAATTAGGCTTTGAAGACGAATATGAATTAGGTCCTGGCGAAATAGTCGAAATAAGCCCTGACGGTATGAAACAGTTGGTACCCCCGAGCAAGAGCAAAAAGATATGTTCGTTTTTGTGGAGTTATTACGGTTATCCGAATTCTACTTATGAGGGCGTAAACGTTGAATCAATGCGTTACCGTAACGGCGAGTTGCTTGCTAAAATGGACAAGCAAAACGGCGTAGCACAACAACTCGATTACGTAGGCGGTGTTCCCGATTCGGGCACACCCCACGCAATAGGCTACGCAAATGAGAGCGGTGTTCACTTTGCAAGGGCGTTTATTAAGTACACTCCTACTTGGGCGAGAAGTTTTACACCCACAAAGCAGTCCGACCGTAACAGAATAGCTAAGATGAAACAAATACCTGTTAAGGAACTAATAGAAGGTAAGGAACTGCTTTTCGTTGACGATTCAATCGTAAGGGGTACCCAACTTAAAGAAACGGTTGAGTTTTTGTACGAGAGCGGAGCAAGAGCGGTACATATGCGTTCAGCCTGTCCGCCCATAATGTACGGTTGTAAATATCTGAACTTTACCCGTGCTACCGATGAAATGGAACTTATCGCCCGTAGAGTTATATTGGAACTCGAAGGCGAGGAGGGTTTCAAATATATAGAAGAATATTCCGACGGCACTACCGAGCGAGGCAAGAAGTTAAGGGATAATATTTGTAATAAATTCAAATTTTCGTCACTTGAATTTCAGTCGCTTGAAAACGTTATAAAGGCAATAGGTTTAGATAAGGACGACCTTTGCACTTATTGTTGGAACGGAAAGGAATAAAGTATGAATACAAATTCAAAATCCGATGCTTATGCAGCAGCAGGTGTTGATATAACCGCAGGATACAAGGCGGTAGAACTTATGAAAAGTCATATTGCAAGGACTATGACTTCGGGCGTTTGTTCGGACGTTGGCGGTTTCGGCGGTCTTTTTGAACTCGACCTTACGGGTATAAATAAGCCTGTTTTGGTGTCAGGTACTGATGGTGTAGGTACTAAACTTAAAATGGCTTTTCTTATGGACAAGCATGATACGGTAGGTATTGACTGCGTTGCAATGTGCGTAAACGATATAATCTGTTGCGGTGCAAAACCGCTTTTCTTCCTTGACTATATCGCCTGCGGAAAGAACTATCCTGAAAGGATAGCGGATATAGTAAAGGGTGTAAGCGAAGGTTGTGTACAGTCGTCAGCGGCACTAATAGGCGGAGAAACTGCCGAAATGCCGGGCTTTTATCCGGAGGACGAATATGACCTTGCAGGGTATTGTACCGGTGTTGTAGATAAGGACAGTATTATAGATAACAAGCAGATGTGCGAGGGCGATGTTGTTATAGCACTGCCGTCAAGCGGTGTGCACTCAAACGTTTTTTCTCGCTTCCGCAAGGTTTTCGATGTTGAAAACAGCGATATTAAAACACCACTT
>CALGCE010000139.1 GCA_937884625.1 uncultured Clostridia bacterium | reverse complement strand
CGAAGGTACGGTCTCAGACGGCGATATTGCAAATATTGATTATGTGGGTAAAAAAGACGGCGTTGCATTTGACGGCGGAACTGCACAAGGGTATGACCTTACGATAGGCTCAAATAGTTTTATTGACGGCTTTGAAGATGGACTTATAGGCGTTAACATAGGTGATACGGTTGACCTTAATCTTACTTTTCCCGAAAACTACCAAAGTACAGAACTTGCGGGAAAAGCGGTAGTATTTACCGTAACTGTTAATTACGTTACAACCGACGAACCGATGAAACCCGAAGACTATTATAAAGAACTTGATTTTAAATCGGTAATTGAATATAACGCTGATGTAAAAAAACGTGCTGTAAAGGCATATCTTATTGATAAAATAACCTCAAGAGCAAAAATTGACGAATATCCCGAAGACGACCAAAATACTCTTTGTGATTTGTCGGTTGAAATGGCAAACAATCAATATCAGAGTCAGTACGGAATGACACTTGAACAGGTGCTTACAAGTTACTATCAGATGACCCTTGATGATTATAAAAAGCAAATAAAAAAAGAACAGTTGCCCGAACTTATGAATAGCCAAATGGCACTTTACTATATTTTCGACAAAGAAAACTTAGAAATGGATAAAGATACCTATAAAATGTATGAGGAAAGCAGTAAAATTATAGCAGAATTCAGGGCTGTACAGGTTGCAACAGAAGATTTTCTCTATAAAAATGCAAAGTTAAAATGATATTAAATGAAACACCGTCCTGATTTTTTGTCAGGACGGTGTTTAAGTTTAAGGTTAATATCAGAATCCCAAAAGTTTTGTTCCGGCATTTTCCAAATCTAAAAGTTTTGTTTTGGTATTTTCACTTGTAGTACCGATAGCACTTAAATATATTTTGATTTTAGGCTCTGTGCCTGACGGACGTACAATTACCGAACTTCCGTCATTGAGATAATAGCCCAAAACATTTGATTTTGGAAGATTAATCTGTGTTACATTGCCCTCAGGTATATCGGTTGACGTAGAATTTTCAAAATCCTTTGCAGTTACAACCTTAATTCCTGCTATATTATCGGGTGTGTTTTTGCGTAAATCTTCCATTATGGATGATATTTTTTGCATACCGCTTTGTCCCTCGCAGGCAAAACTCTTTTGTGAGCAGTAGCAGTAACCGTATTTTTTATAAATGCTGTCAAGAACGTCTGCAAGGGTAAGACCGAGAGTTTTATAGTATGCGGTCATTTCGCAAATTAACATCGAGCCTACGACGGCGTCTTTATCACGGACGTAACCGCCTGACAAATAACCGTAACTTTCCTCAAACCCAAATATAAAGCGTTCATCTTCGCCTTTGTCTTCAAGCAGTTTTATCTGTTCGCCGATAAACTTGAAACCTGTTAATACGTCGATGATTTCACAGTTATAATCATCGGCAATTTTTTTCGCAAGTTCGGACGAAACAATAGTTTTTATCGCTATCGGATTTTTTGGAAGTGTACCGTTATCGGTTCTGCGGGAGAGTATATAATTGAGTAGCAGAATGCCTACATCGTTGCCTGAGAACAGTTTATATTCTCCGTCAATATTTACCGCAATGCCTACACGGTCACTGTCGGGGTCGGTAGCAAGAAGCAAATCAGGCTTTACGGTATCGGCAAGTTTTAAGGCACATTCAAATGCCTGACGTATTTCGGGATTGGGATACGGTGCGGTAGGGAAGTTGCCGTCGGGCTTTTCCTGCTCAGGTACTACCGTAACGTTGGTAATTCCAATACGCTTTAAAATGCTTCTTACGGGTTTATTACCGCTTCCGTGAAGCGGTGTATATATTACGTTAAGTCCTGAAAGGTCAATGTCTGTTGATACACGGCGTTTTTCAACTTCATCAAGATAAGCTTCAATAACCTTTTCGTCTATATATTCAATTAAGCCGTCTTTTTGTGCCTTGTCAAAGTCAATTTTTTTAACGCCGTCAAAAATATCAACCTTATTCATTATAGAAAGAACGTAGTCTGCCGCCTCTAAACACAACTGACAGCCGTCATCGCCGTATGCTTTATAACCGTTATATTTTGACGGGTTATGACTTGCGGTAACAACAACACCTGCGTTACATTTAAAATACCTGACCGCAAATGAGAGCATAGGTGTCGGCATCAGTTCTTTGTATATATATACCTTTATCCCATTTGCTGCGAAAATTTCTGCGGCGGTTTTTGCAAAAAGGTCGGATTTAATACGGCTGTCGTAAGCTATGGCAATTTTACCGTTTTCGCTTATCGAGTTAACATACGCCGCAAGACCCTGCGAGGCTTTACCGACCGTATATATATTCATACGGTTAGTACCTGCACCTATTACGCCACGAAGACCGCCTGTACCGAATTCCAAATCTTTATAAAATGCATCTGAAATAGCATCATCGTTATCTTTGATTGAATTCAGTTCATTTATAAGGTCAATGTCATCAGTTGCACGTTTGCACCACAGTTCATATTTTTCCTTAATCATAATCTACCTCCGAAAAGAAAAATTTACTAATATAATTTTATAATTTTATAGGGCGATTGTCAACTACATTTTGTTTTAAACAATTTTTATAAAAAAACTTGACAATTGTGGTAAAATAATGTATTATTAACATAATAATCACTATGATTGGTTGAATGTGAACAGTTATGAAGAATGGTTTTGTCGAAGAAGATAAAAGCCTGTCAGATAATGAACTGGTTGATTTTATCAATCAAGGGCGGTTTGAATATCTGCAAATATTAATCAACAGATATATGCCGTTGGTATTAAAAATTGCCACGAAGTATAGAAATGTGGTTTTTGATGTCGATAACCTTGTGCAAGAGGGAATTTTGGCGATTTTCTCTGCGGTTAAAACTTATGAAGGGGATAAGGCATCGTTTAGCACTTTTGTCGAGATTTGTGTTTCAAGAGCAATTGGTACGCTTGTAAAATCGCAAACTGCGTCAAAGCGTATACCGGACAAGTTTATCTCACCGCTTAATGATTTTGAGTTACAAACAAATTCAACACCTGAGGATATAATTATAAATAGGGAGAGTTATAAAGACTTAACCGATAATATAAGAATTAATCTTTCAGATTTGGAATACAGGGTATTGTGTGCATTTGTCGAGGGTAAAAGTTATTTGGAAATTTCAAATGCAGTTGGTATCAGCAGTAAATCGGTAGATAATGCACTGAAAAGGATAAGACAAAAATTAAAGAGTATATAAGGCAGTTTATGTCTTTATATATGCCCTTAGTAGCTTAAATGAGAAGAGCGTTGAAAAGCAAAGATGTCGGTGCGATTCCGTCCGGGGCTAAATATCAAACAAGAGAGGTACAAAAAATGTTTGAAGACAAAACATTAGTTTGCAAGGACTGCGGCGAGGAGTTCGTATTCACTGCAAGAGAGCAGGAGTTTTACGAGTCCAAGGGCTTTGAAAATGAGCCACAGCGTTGTAAGCCGTGCCGTGACAAGCGTAAAAGTGCTGCAAGGGCTCCTAGAGAGATGCACGAGGCAGTTTGTAATGCTTGTGGCGGTGTTGCACGTGTTCCGTTCATTCCACGTGATGACCGTCCGGTATATTGCAGTGAATGTTTCGCTAAGATGAAGGAAGATTAATTCACGAAGCGTAGCCTGAAAATGAGGTTGCGCTTTTTCTTTTTTTCTGTCGGCAAAAGCCGAATGCGGTACGGTCGTATGGAACGATGATATAGATATCGCCCCCGAACATTTATATGAATGCGCTGTACCGATAGAATGCTGAAATTCATCTGACAGCTTTTTGACAGAAAAACAGCGGATATTATGAAAGACGCCCCGT
>CALGCE010000138.1 GCA_937884625.1 uncultured Clostridia bacterium | reverse complement strand
TAATTATACGGTTTGCTTGTTGTCGGGGGTGGTTGCAGGCTCGTTTAAGGGTTGTTCGGCTTGCTGTTCGCTTTCCTGCTTACCGAGCGATACTTTTTCATCGGCAAGGTGTTTTTTCAGTCTTACAAGGTCTATTAGATTAAACTCACCGTCATTATTAAGGTCAAAATAATAGGGTACGGTTTTTCCGTCCGCACAGGTTATCATATAACATTTATAAGCAATAACATCACTATTGTCAAATAAATTCTTTTCTATGCCGTCACAGGTTACTTCAAAATACATACAATTAGTGTCCGTTTCAAATGCACGGAAATATTGTGGGTCAAACTGATAATATGCCGTTTCTCCTGCACAAACCGTACCTAATTTATATGTACCCAAAACTTTACCGTCTGCATTGTTTTCTCGCAAAATCAGGTTGACGTTTTCATCACGCTGACCGTTATTTATAACAGTTATATCCGCCCCTATTGCATATCCGCTTTCAATTCTTGAAATTGTCATTGAAATATCAGAATACCCTATCGTTAATACAGAACTGTTGTCCAAAAGTATAGCATCGGTATTATCTTTCGGTAAAACAGTAACCGTATAATCTGTTATATCTAAAATATTTTCAGGCATAGTAAAATCAAATGAAATGTCGGTATTTTCGCCAATTTTCAAACTTTTTTCTACCGTTTTGCTTGAAACAGTATTTCCGCTACTGTCTTTAATAATAACCTCAAAAATATCTACATCAAAAAGACCGTTATTTGATATATTTGCGGTAACAGTCATATTTTTACCCGATAATATTCCCGAACAATCATAATCCAAACCGTTTACCGTTATATCATAGTGCGGTTTTATTATTGCATCGCATATATTAGTAGTTTCGTTAAAATCCGTATCATTAAACTCTATGATTTTTTGTGAAAATACAACTCTAATATTTCCGTCTTCGTCTATGTAACCGTTAGCATTTTCCGCATATCCGTTATTTGATGTTATTTGTACTGCTTCGCTCCATTCTTCGCCGTTGTAGAGAAATGCAAAAACATCACTGCCATCAGTATCGGTACAAGGCATTGAACAAACTATTGCAGTTTGCCCGTTTCCGCTGATAACCGAAAAGTCCGTTGTCGAGAAGTTATTAATTAAAATACTTTTCTCATCTGCAACAGAAGAAATGTTATACAAATCCGTTCCGTTTGACCACAATAACTTTTCATTCCCGTTAATGTATGCAAATTTAGGCAAAAATACACCGTTACCGCTATCAATAACTACTGTATCTCCGTTAGATTTAACCGCATAAAGGAAAGTATCTTCAACCGTTGTTGTATCGCCGTCTGCATCGGTAACATATACCGTAACCGCCTCATTGTCAAGAAAACCCGTACTCTGCTCAATAA
>CALGCE010000137.1 GCA_937884625.1 uncultured Clostridia bacterium | reverse complement strand
TCATTTACTTTATTGTGTCATATTTCCTTAAAACACACTAAATTTAATAGAGCCAAAATGAGTTGTATACCTTGTAGTGCCATTTCAAACGATCGTTATTACTAAATAATGACAATTTGAAATACCGTTATCATTTTTTTAGCACCATAAAACAGATGGGTATAATTTTAAACAACGAAGTGCCCCACCTGTTTCACAGTAATATTTAATTTTCTATCTCCTCATCCGGTTTGATACTAAAACCATAAGGTTAGGTGTTTATTTATCACCACTAAAGTCTCAGATGATTTGATTTTTTAGTGTAATTATTGAAACTACATCTTTTGAGGTTTGAAACCTCGATTTTTATTGTCCGAAACTACTGATTTCAACTATTCAAAATATAACTTTCAAACCGCTGTAAAGTAGAAGTAGTTCGTAATAATGAAAAAAAAGATTTTTTCGTTAGATGACAGTTTGAGTTAATTATTCCAAAAATTGTTTATAAACAATATATCAATTATTCCAATACGTCAATCGGGATGGCACTAGATTGAATCATACCTTCATAAGTCAGCAATTTTGGGGATAATCGCTTTGCTGTTTGAACGACTAATTACAAAGCGGAGCGTATCTTTCTGCAAGATAAACAATGTACTCCCAAGTAAGATTTCCTTTGCCTACTGCAATGCCAAGATACTTACCGTTAAATGCTTCAAACATTTCTTCTGTAATCATACCGCCAAATGCTTCAATATCAAGTAATCCGTAAGCTTCAATATCCGCCTGCATTTGCGCCTCGTCGTATTTCATCGTTTCGGAATTAACATCAAAGATGTTGAACAAACCGGAAATACCACCCGGCATTGAAAGTATACCGTTGGTGTAGTAACAAAGGTCTCCGAATGTTGTTGGGCTGTAACATTCAATAACCTCACATTTAATTTCCACATCGGTAAGTGTTACTGTACTACCATCTTGCTTAATAAATGCGTGGTCTATGTACTCTGCTGCGTTTTTATCAAGATATACATACTTGCCGAGATCCATATCGAAGAATCCGTGTTCGGAAACTATACCGATTGTTGTTCCATCGGAGAACGTTACATAAATAGTTTCACACTCTTCAGCTTGTTCGGAATCATTAAATACAACCGGTTTAGCGCTGTAAGAACCTGTCATTAAATCCCAAGTGAGAAGCATATCTCCTGTAGCAATTTCTTCAACAGGTTTTTGCGTACCATCCGCAAGAGTGATAAGTGTTCCTTTTGCCACGCAGCTTTGTTGTTTGCTAAATGATATACTAACCGAAGTATCAGCAGTTATTGCAGCGGTTGGAACACCACTCCAAGGACCGACATCGTAACCGCTATTTGCCATTGCTTTTGAAATTTCAACACCGTCATATAGCAAACTTGCGCCATCCGTGGTCAACTTTTTGCCCGGGGCAACCTTGACAATTGTATATGTAACCGAACCATTACTTTCAGCGGTGATTGTGATCGTAACAGGTGAAACGAATTCAACCTTGATTGTGGTGTCACCTGTCACAGTTGCCGGAACAATGCCCCATTTGGTCACATAACCGTCTTCTGGTGTTGCGGTCGTAAGTGTCTCGTTGCCATTCTTCAAATAGTTTCCGTCAACCGTCAACGTAGAATTGTACATAGTCTGGAATGAGTTGTTAGTTACGCTACCACCAGTTCCGCAATTGATTGTTATCGTAACAGGCGGTTTAAACGAAAGTTTGATTGTAACATCATCTGCTATTGCCGTACTCGGTACACTCCACTCAGCAACATAATTCGTGTTCGGGTTTGCTGTGGCAAGTGTCGTATTTCCATTCATCAGCTTGTTACCGCTCACCGTCAGCTTTGTGCCGGAGTTAACACTGATTGTCTGCTTATCAACACTTCCGCCATCACCACACTCTATCGTTACCTTGCAAGCTTTGACAAAGTCTACATTGACCGTGGTATGAGCTGTAAGTTTACTCGAAACAGTACCCCACTTAACTGTATATTCAGCACTGTTCGGTGTTACTGTGGCAATCACGTTTCCACCTGCCAACAGATTGTTTCCATCCACAGACAATGCCGTGTTAGCGGCAAGTCCTGCAATCCTTGCATGGTCAACCGTACCACCGACGTTGCAGTTAACCATAACGGTATATGTACTGTTTGCTGGGAAATGGTACTGAATATAATAGTAATACACGATTCCGTCATCACCACGATACCAGAACTTGACAAGCTGAGTGGATTCACCTCTGGTAGAGTTCAACCCAGAGGAGCTGAAATTAAGACCTCCGTAGCTACTGTTGCTGCCTGTCGTTGCATTGCTGTTTCCGCCGTTTGCATAGACGCCTGCGGAGTGCCACGGAGAATTAGCGGCACTTGACGTCACAACATAGCCGTAGTAAGCAGTAGTATCGTCCGGCTGTTTATTGACGACTGAATATCCTCCGGAACTAGCTCCATTATGTGGCCATTTAGACGACGAGCTGCTATAGGTATATTTCACAGCACCGGTATCTTTATTCAAATCCTTGATATTGATCGCCGAGAACGCGGGAGCATGGAATTCCTTATTGCTGCTTCTTGCATATACCTCCACGATGGGATAGTAGATCGTCTTTCCGCCGACTGTAGTGCTGCCAAACTGACCTGTCGCCGTTGACGAAATATCCGGCATGATATATACAAGGTCGTCGACTATTACCTGCTTAAAACCCGCTTCCCAAACGCCAACATACGAGAATTGTGGGTGATAATTCGTCAGGGTGGTTACGTGGACTTTTACAATTTGCGTGTATTTCTTACTACTCTTTACGTCATCCTTATCGAAGTAGTAAGGATCGGTGTAGATGTATTCAACGTCGTAATCGCCATCGGAACTAAAGGAGATCTTTTCGCTCTGTTTGTACTCTTTTCCGTTCATCTTGACTATGTAGTCCAGAGTGTTGCCGTATTTGGTGCCTATGGTCATAATGTACGGATCCCATTCAAATGCGGAGTGATCGGCATTCTTTACAAGCTGGATATGTACCACACCGTTATTCTCTACGCAAAAATCCTCGGTTAATCCGGTATTCGCCTTATAGTTTACTGTGTGGTCAAAACTAACAGCAGGAACTGTGGCGTAATTGTTCGGTGTAAATTCAGGTGCAGAAAGCATATTTTCACTGAACATTGTCGCCTTTGCCGTGTAACAGCAACCGGTCATATTTAAAGCAGTCTTTTCAAAATAAGCATAGTTATTGCCGGTCGTATCGTTGATAACTTCCTTCGCATCTACCATTGAAATACTTCCTCCTGTTATATCCAGGAAGAAGATACCCGTATTGATATATGTTTTTCCGCCATAGCTTGCTGCGAAAGTGGTATTACTGTACACACTGCTTATAAGACTGCTGAGAGCGCTCGGAACTTCCGAAGACGTTGCCCAGTTGTGCTGTTCAAGCGTGTCTTCAATATTCAACTTCACACCGCTGACAGAAGGAATACAGATGCCGAGACCTTTCATTCCGCCTCTGGTTGACATGGTTGTTATGCAGTTTTCCATCGTGATATTGCCACCTACAAAGTATGCGTTGCCGATTGCACCGCCGTCAAGAGTTGTGCCTATCATCACAAGATTACAGGAATCCGCTTGCAAAGCATAACGTCCGCCAGAAATATAACAGTTGTAAATGTTGGCCCCACCGGTACCTACCTTTACTGCAGGAGCAATATCCGTATGCCAAACACCACTGCTGGTATTAAAAAGATTTTGCTCCGTCGGCTCATAACCGATAAACTGTACGTTATCCACCGTGCCGTTATTTATCGTCACGTAACCATTCATATCACCCTTAGGTCCCGAAGTTCTGGTATCCGTCACTTTGAAGCCGTTGCCATAAAGAGTATATCCACTGCTTACCATCAAATTATTTGTTTCAACGTCATTAAGTAATATTACATTATTACTTGTTGCACTTGTTGCTGTTGTAACGTTTTGACCATCTACAACTTCCAACAATAACTCAACGCTTTCGTTTGCAGTAACTTTTACTATACCTGTGCCTTTGAAAGTAATATTTCCATTTGCGTAAGTTCCTGATACTTCCGATACTTCGCTATGCATATTTGTAACGGCTATACTGCTGACATTTCCTTCAAACAAAGAGCTTGCCGAAACAGCATTTCCGTTTCCTACACGGTAAAGATATTTATCGGTGTTTGTAAATTTAACACTAATATTAGATTTGCCACATCTACCACATGTTCCACCGTTTTTATAATTATCATCATGTCCAAGTGCAGGAATTTCTTCTTGTGCAACCAATACGGCTTTGCATTCACTACAATGTTTGCCTTCGGTAAGCCCTGTTTCCGTACAGGTAGCAGATTTTGCCTCATCTTTAACCTCGGTATGACCTTTGGGAGGGATTATTGCTTTATTAGGGCTAACACTATAATACTGCTCACTATGATGTTCCAAATGCGCAGTGTATGTTTTTTCGCCCGGTTCGGTACAAGTAGCAGACTTTGTTTCTTCACCTGATATGTCACCACCATTTGTCGGCACAATTACCTTTTCGGTAAATTTACAATCGTCCGCATTACAAATAAACGTTGCAGTTGCAGATGTGTAGCCGTTCCACTCCCAAGAAGGCTCGCCAAAAGTATGCGTATGCTCGCTTGACGAATTAAACTTTTCTTCTACGCCGTTTCCGTAAATTTTTACGGTATACGTATTTTCTTTTACAGTATTCTCAACAATTTTTGATTCACTATAACTATAAGCACTACAGTTTGTGAATACTTTTATCGAATAACCTGCAATAGAAATGCATTCTGCGTGTTCTTCACCAACTTCATCGTAAGAAGGTATTATTATTTCTTCTGTACCTAAGCCAGACAATTTTATTTCAGGATTGTCTTCATCCGCCTCTTGCACCATATCTGTTTTATTCGTATACTTTGGTTCAGATAAAAAATTAACGATTAAATCTCCACCATCAGTATTTCCTTCAAAATAGGTTGTTCTAACGCCCTGCTCACCATTAATTTTAACGCTATTCGTAGTGTTTGTATTCTTAACAGTACCTTGAATAGAACCTGATTTTAAGTCTATAACTACGTCCCCTTCTTCGGCGCTGCCATTAACAACGCCGACAATAGAATCACTTTCAATGACGTAGTGACCGCTTTTAACAATTGTTTCCGTAGCTCCACCACGTTCATAAAATGAGTGAGGTCCGCAGACTACTTTTTGCAAACCGGCTTCACCATAGTGATAAATAACGTCACTTTCCGTTCCTATATATCCCTTATATTCGCATTCAGTACCTCTGTTAGTCCTAATAATAACCTTTCGTGCCGAACTTTCGTTAGTACGATCATAAGTAAGGCTAGAAAAACTAATATTACTACCCGCATCGAAACCGACTGTTAATTCGGATATTTTTCCGTTTTCCAATATAAGCAAATCTGATGCATAAATAGAATAAGTTTGTATAGTAGGCATTTCATCGTAAATCGCAAAATAAAGATATTTATTTTCATCCGAAATAACAGTTTCTTGGATAGTATCGGGTTCGGAATAAACACAAGATCCATCGGCTTCATTAATCAAAACAAATCTATCCGACTGACTATCCCAAACAATACGGTGATTACGTGCTTTATTGTTTTTGATTTTATCCACGGAAACACCGTTACTTTTTACAGTCTCAAGAGCATCGTACATTGTATGATTGGTTTTAAGATTAAAATCTTTATCAAAGTCTATATTCAAAAACGTATTAAGATTTTTAACCAATTGAATATCAGACGATAGATTTGCTTTTGAAATGATGGAAGAAAACACAGGGCTCAAAACTGCCGTAAGTATTGCAACAACGGCAATGACAATTGCCAGTTCAACAATGGTAAATCCCTTTTTTCTTTTCATAATCACTCCTCGGTTAATTGAGATTCGGTAAATACAATTGAGAAAGAATTAATATCTATGGATTTTCCGGTTTCATTACCTTCATTATCAGTCTCATAGATTTTTAAAGTAACCGTAGCTTTTGTGCCTATATTGGCTTTTGAAAGGTTTCCGATACCACAATTGAACTCTTTTACCCAAGTACAGATTGCGGCGTAACTCATTCTGAATACGTCGTTTTCTGTTGCTAAATAAGCAGTATTTAACATTCTGAATTCTTCATTTGCTTTAATATTAAATGGTAACCCAAAACCAAGCCATGCTTCACTATAACTATCATATTGACCGCCAAGTGCAATACTGTTTGCAACAACGTCTTTATCAAAAGAAATTGTAAAGTCGGCATTCCACATCAAATAATCTTTTCTTACGTCGATTAAAGCATGAAGTCTTTCTTGTTCTTCTTTTGTATAATTCTGTTTATTTATTGCGTTCTCAATTGCTTCTAAGTCTAAGTCAACTAATTGACTGTCATCACTTATACCCAATTTTTCAAGCAAAGACATAACTAATTCTTCATCTTCTTGTTTTTCAAATGCTTTGAAACTATATGCAACATCTAAATTAGCTTGAAGTGGTAAAACTACTTTGCCTTCAGTTGTCATACCTTTTTCTTCAGCCGTTCTTGTAAAATCAAATAAATCAATAGTAATTTCATCAGCTAACATATCAGAATATGCTTTAATTCCTGA
This sequence comes from uncultured Clostridia bacterium, assembly GCA_937884625.1. Taxonomy (GTDB): domain Bacteria; phylum Bacillota; class Clostridia; order Oscillospirales; family Acutalibacteraceae; genus UBA737. The sequence continues at coordinate 2,646 of CALGCE010000137.1, read as the reverse complement.
AGCGAAAACATTTGCCGTTTCTTTTGTAACACCTGTTTCAACAACTTTTTCTTCATCATTAGTATTAACAAACGTGCGATTTTCATTATCAATAACCTCACTTGTCAATTCATGACCGATTGCCGTTTCTCTTCCAACGAAATTGTTTGCAAGTTGGTCTGCTGCTGACTTTGTTTCGTTTGATTTAGATGAAGTACTTACCCATTCCTTATCCGAAGTACCTTCTCCGCTTACGTTTGCTTTTTCAATCTTGATTTGTTCATAAATACCGTTTAAGAACAAATATATGTTCGTGGTTTCATCGGGCAGATCCAAAGTGCAAACCTTGGTTCCTTCCGGATTGATGGTTACGGCATCACGGGAATACTCCGGTTGTTCAACCGTTTCGTCAAACGAAAGGATGATCGTGTCAAACTTGTCATATATTTTATCACCGACAACTTCGCTTCCGCTCTTTTCAATATGAACGCCGTTGACAGCAGAGCCCTTTTCAAACGCAACGTGTCCTTTTTTGACATTAACAAAGGATACGGTGCCATACTCGTGATAGGATGCCGTATGACACTGAATAACATCAATATATTCTGATTCTCCGTAATGGCTAACGCTGCCGGTAGATGCGTCGTTAACGGTCAGTTTTCCGCCATTGGTACGAATAACAACGCTTTGTGCAGAACCATTATTTACATAGTTTACACTTGTAATGTTTGTATTTTTACCGGCATCAAAACCAACTGATAAATTATCTATATTATCTGTATTCCATCCGTTTCCAGCATATATAGAATATTTTTGTTCTGTAGGCATTTCTTTACAAATTCGCCACAATTCAAGTTCCGTAGCATCACGATCTTTTTCAATCTCAGGTAAGTAATTAATATTACCTTCTCCATCAAGATAAACAAATGCATCATTGTGGCTATCCCATAATATTTCGTCTTGCATTGCTGATGCATTAATTTTATCTAAGTCATAACCTTGTTGTGCTACTGCATCAAGTGCATCTTGCATCGTATTATGCTTAACACCTACATCTAATTTTAATGAAGTATTAAGATTACGTACTAATTGCGTGTCTTTAGCTTGATTAGCTTTATTTATCCCGTTGCTGAACGTCAGAATAAGTACTGCTGCAAAAATTGCAATAACAGCAATAACAATTACCAACTCAACAATGGTAAAGCCACGTTTGTTTGATTTTTTCATTTTTTTGTCTCCTTTAAATAAAAATTTATTAAAATAAAGGAACCCCGTCTATTACAACGAGGTCCCCGAAAGAACATAGTTTTCTAATCTACCCCCCCCCGATAGGATTTCCAATTCGGGAGAGGCAGGTTGTATTTTCTTTTATTTAGTAGTATTGTTTTGGATTATGCAACTGTTTTTGCATCAGCAATTTTGAATTCGCCTGCTTCAACAGAGAAGCTATAATCATCATACGGATCAGTAATTGTTAATGCACCAGATGCGTCCCATTTAAATTCCCAACCACCAGTAGCGGCAAACTCTACTATATTGCCTGCTTTGTCTGTGTATACAGTATCGTCTTTAGCTTCGCCATCATCGATAGCCTCTGCGTAAGCATTAACATATGCATTTCTTACAGCTTGAAGAGCGGCATTCTTATTTGCCTTTTCGATAACGTTACTGAAAGTAGGAATAAGTACTGCAGCAAGGATAGCGATAACTGCGATTACGATAACAAGTTAACAATGGTAAAACCTTTTTTAATTGCATTTTTCATAATTTTCTTTTTCTTTCTAAAACAATAAAAATTTTTAATCTGAATTTAACATTAATCCTATAAACTTAAGAATATAATTATATCAATAAGTACAATAAGAGCTACAGAGCCACCAAAAATTGACCATCCAATAATTGGTTTAATAGGCTTTTGAAGCATTTCCCAAAAACATCCAGCAGTTTGTTCTACTTTAATTTCGTTTTCTTTCTTTTCTAAATCGTTCATAAAAATATCCTTTCATAAATTTAATATATGATAACTCAGCATGCTGAGTATTTCATAGTCGAAACCTTTCAAATCTTAAATAGATTTTTTTAAAGTAATCTAGAACATATTCATAGATTGTTCCAATATATTCAGGTATTAAGATAACAATCTTCTTTATCTTAATCTGCAATTTACAACTAAATATTTTAGTAGTCAATATAATAACACAAACAAGAATTGATAACGAAAGTAAAGTTTGTGTTAATCCAAATATGCTATAATTCAATCCTAAAATTTCAAAATTATCATTAAAAACTTCATTAAATAACGAAAACGTTTCAAATCCAAAAATCCTAATTGTTGCTTCAGTAACAATATTTAAATCACTAATAAATAAAGATCAAAATAAAAAGAATGTAAATAATATACAGAAAACCACATTTGCGATTTTAGATTTTTTTTCGATATAGTAAGATATAATAATATTTGAAAAAAGGAAGACAAGAAATCTCAATTTAACCGCCCCTTTTTACAATAAATTAGATGTTTTTCTATAAAAAACAATGCAAATTATATATATATATATATATATCACTGTTTTATTTTATCAAATCTTATATAAAAAGTCAAAAAATTCTGTTTACTAGTTGTAATAAATAAGTTTACACTATTAATAGATATGGATTTATATAATA
>CALGCE010000136.1 GCA_937884625.1 uncultured Clostridia bacterium | reverse complement strand
CTTGCTGCTGTTGACCTTTGTTCTGATCTTTGTTTTGATCCTTGTTTTGGTCTTTATTCTGGTTTTGCTTATCCTTGTTCTGGTCTTTGTTCTGATCCTTGTTCTGGTTTTTCTGTTGTTTCTTCAGAAATGAAAGAAATATTTAAAATGGAAAAATATATAATGTCGCTTGATGCGGGTACTACTTCAAGCAGGTGTATACTCTTTAACAAAAACGGCGATATTTGCAGTGTTGCACAACAGGAATTTAAGCAGATATATCCAAAATCAGGTTGGGTGGAACACGACCCTAATGAGATATGGCAAACGCAGTTAAGTGTATGTAAAAAGGCTATGGAGAACATAGGCGTTACATATAAAAACATAGCAGGTATAGGCATTACAAATCAGCGTGAAACCACAATTGTTTGGGATAAAAATACGGGAGAGCCTGTATATAATGCAATCGTTTGGCAGTGCAGACGTACCGCAAAATATTGTGACGAATTAAAAGCACAAGGTCTTACCGATACTATACGCAAAAAGACAGGTCTTGTTATCGATGCATATTTTTCAGGCACCAAAATTCGTTGGATACTTGAAAACGTACCACAAACACGAAAAAAGGCAGAATCAGGCGATTTACTCTTCGGCACCGTTGACAGTTGGCTTATCTGGAAACTGACGGGTGGAAAGGTTCACGCCATTGATTATTCTAACGCCTCCCGTACAATGCTATTTAATATCAATACACTTACATGGGACGAAGAAATACTGAAAATCCTCGATATTCCAAAATCAATGTTACCAAAAGTAATGCCGTCAAGCGGTATCTTCGGTGAAACAGATGAGAGGCTTTTTGGCGGTAGTATAAAAATATCAGGTGCGGCAGGCGACCAACAGTGTGCCTTGTTCGGACAAACCTGTTTTGATGCGGGTTCTGTAAAAAACACATACGGTACGGGTGCATTTTTGCTTATGAATACGGGTAATAAACCTGTATTTTCAAAAAACGGTCTTGTTACCACTATTGCGTGGGGTATTGACGGAAAAGTAGAATACGCCCTTGAAGGCTCGGTGTTTGTTGCAGGAGCGTCTATTCAGTGGTTGCGTGATGAATTAAAACTCATAAACAGTGCATCGGAATCCGAAAAATTTGCACTGTCGGTTGAAGATACGGCAGGTTGTTACGTTGTACCTGCTTTTACGGGGCTCGGTGCACCCTATTGGGACCAATACGCAAGAGGTACAATAGTGGGGCTTACCCGTGGCGTTAATAAAAACCATATTATAAGGGCAACCCTTGAATCAATAGCGTATCAGGTCAACGATATTTTATATGCTATGCAGTCAGATATAGGTACCGCTCTTCCCTGCATATCGGTTGACGGCGGTGCTGCGGTTAATAATCTTTTAATGCAGATGCAAGCGGATATTTCAGGTTTTAATGTCATAAGACCTAAATGTATAG
>CALGCE010000135.1 GCA_937884625.1 uncultured Clostridia bacterium | reverse complement strand
GAGGCGACCGGCGGAAATGCCGTTCCGGGTGCGCCCGTTAATGCGCCAATGAGTGGCCTGTGCACTGCGCCGGCAACCAGGGTGGAACCGTGGAATGTAATTTACATCCCACCCCTGATCTTTCAGGGGTGGGATTTTTTCACCCCAAATTACAAGGAGGGTAACATTATGTCCGAAGAAATACGATTGATTTACTATAACAATTACCTTTTACAAAACGGCATTATTACTGAACGGGAACAAAAAAATATGTATTCGGCTATATTGTCATACATCGGAAACCGAAAGAAAAAAGACTTGGGGCTTTTATCTACAGAAGACCGTCTTTCTTCACGGCATATACAGTAGATAAGATTATTCGGTTAAAAAAATTAATATTGATTTTGCAGTTATGATATAGTAAAATAATATTGTAATTTGTCAATGAACAACAGGTGATGATATGGACGTACATTCGATAAGGCAGGAAATGCGGACAAAAAGCATATACGATATACCAATGCGTGTTACCTTTTATGCCCGTGTATCTTCTGAAAAAGACGAGCAGTTAAACTCTCTCGATAATCAAATTTCCTACTATCGCAATTTTATCAAGAAAAACGCTAATTGGGAGTTTGTTGACGGATATATAGACGAAGGTCTTTCGGGAATGAGTACAAAGAAACGTGAAAACTTTCACAACATGGTAAACGATGCGAAAGCGGGATTATTTGACCTTATAATTACCAAAGAAATTACCCGTTTTGCCCGTAACACACTTGACAGTATAAAATACACCCGTGACCTGCTATCCGTCGGCGTGGGCGTGTTTTTTCAAAACGACAATATAAACACTTTGGACGAGGACAGTGAGTTACGGCTTACAATTATGTCGGGTATTGCACAAGACGAACTTCGTAAACTGTCAAGCCGTATCAAATTCGGTCATCAGGAGGCAATCAAAAAAAATGTTGTCCTCGGAAACAGCCGAATTTTTGGCTACCGCAAAGACAACAAAAGACTTATTATTGATGAAAAAGAAGCCGAAATGGTAAGGGAACTGTTTACCCTTTACGCTACCGATAAGTATAGTATGAAACAAATCGAAGACTTATTTTGGCAAAAAGGTTACCGCAACAACAACGGCAAAAAGATATGTCACTCTACAATGTCAAACACTATTTCCAACCCGAAATACAAAGGTTATTATGTCGGCAACAAGGTAAAAATAGTTGATATGTTTACCAAAAAGCAGAAGTTTTTACCGCCGGAAGAATGGGTTATGTTTAAGGACGAAACGGGTGAAATCGTCCCTGCCATCGTCAGTGAGGAATTATGGGAACAGGCAAACGCCGTACTTAAAAGACGAAGTCGTGATGTTAAAAACCGACAAAATCAGTGTAATCACCCGAACTTACTTACAGGTAAAATGTACTGTACCCATTGCGGAAAACTCTACTACCGCAAAGACAGTAAAGACCGCAAAGGCAATGTGCTTTCCCGTTGGATATGTTCGGGAAAAATTAATAACGGTGCAGACTCCTGCCCTTCCTTTACTATTTACGAAGAAGAAATCAAAGAAATTCTTTATGAGGTTTTTAAAGACACGTCAGAAGATGCAAAAAAAATCATTCAACATTATACGCAAATGTATGAAGAAATGATAACAAAAGATAATTCTACGGGAGAACTTCAAAAGTTAAAGGACAGAATGGATTTTCTTTCAAAAAAGAAATCAAAATTGCTTGAATACAATATTGCAGGTCAGATAAGCGACAAAGATTTTATTGCAATGAACAAAGAAATTTCTGATGAATCAGCGGAAATTTATTCTGCCATTGAGGAAACCGAAAATGAAATCAATTCCCGTTCACAGTACAAGCAAAAAATCGAAGAAATTAAATCTGTTTTACAAAAAGCGGAAACCGAAGCAAATAAAAAAATGATAGATAACACCTTTGTAAACAAGTATATTGACAAAATCTATGTAACCCCTGTAAGTGACGGTGTTGTGGATATTTCGGTTAAGATTTTCACGGGTGAAACGGTGGAAAAACAACTGCAAAGT
>CALGCE010000134.1 GCA_937884625.1 uncultured Clostridia bacterium | reverse complement strand
CGTATGCCTTGTCGTATTCTTCATACGATATTTTGCCCAGTTCAAACATTTTATCAAGAACAATTTGTCTTCTTTTCTTGTTGCCCTCAGGTTTAGTATCAGGATTATAAGCAGACGGATTTTTGGTTATCCCCGCAAGAGAGGCACACTCAACCAAAGAAAGTTCGCTTACGTCCTTATTAAAATAATAGTTAGACGCAACCTGAACACCGCATATACCGTTACCGAGAGAAATGGTATTTAAGTACGCTTCAAGTATCTTTTGTTTATCGCCTAAAATCTGCTCTATTATTAAAGCCCTTGCTATTTCACGCAGTTTTCTTGTAGCATTTTGGTCGTTATCGGACGTCAGATTTTTTATTAACTGTTGGGTTATGGTAGAACCGCCCTGATTTGACGAATAAAGATTTACAAACGGCAGATAGTTTAAAAATGCAGAAGTCGTCCTTTTCCAATCAACACCGCCGTGTGTATAAAACCTTTGGTCCTCGATACTTATAAATGCATCTATAAGTGTTTGAGGTATTTTCTCGTAATCAACCCAAATTCTGTTTTCGTTGCCGTGTATACGCTGATATTCCTCCCACTCTCCCGAAGTGTTTTTAACGTATATAACCGACGTCATATTTATTTCAAGGTTTTCAATATTCTGTACAATATCGTTACAACCGAATATGTCGGTAGCAGGTCCCCTGCCCGCTTTTGCAACGGCGAACACCATAGCAACCGAAGAAATCACGATAATTCCGGCTAAAAAAGCACAAAAATAGCGGAGCCGTTTTTCCATAGTCAAACCTTCCTGTAAATCAAAAACATACTTGGTATATTATAGCACTATTTACTGTATTAATCAAGTTTTTTACATATATTCATAATTTTGTTATATTTATAACATATAATACCAAAGATGAGAGGAGTAAACGTATGCTTAAATTAAATAATATTATCAAAAATTATGATTCGGGCGATACAAAGGTCGAGGCACTTAGAGGAATTGACATAGAATTTCGTAAAAATGAATTTGTATCGGTTTTGGGACCGTCGGGTTGCGGTAAAACAACACTTCTTAACATAATAGGCGGTCTTGACAGATACACATCGGGCGACCTTATAATTTCGGGACGTTCAACCAAGCAGTTTAAAGATGCCGACTGGGATACCTACCGCAACCATACGATAGGTTTTGTATTTCAAAGTTACAATCTTATCCCGCATCAGAGTGTTTTGGCAAATGTCGAACTTGCCCTTACCCTTACGGGTGTAAAGCGTCAGGAAAGACGCAGACGTGCAAAAGAGGCTCTCGAAAAGGTGGGACTCGGCGACCAACTGAACAAAAAGCCTAATCAGATGTCGGGAGGACAGATGCAACGTGTAGCAATAGCACGTGCACTTGTTAACAATCCCGAGGTGCTTTTGGCAGACGAGCCGACAGGTGCTCTTGACAGTGAAACAAGCGTACAGATAATGGACCTTTTAAAAGAGATAGCAAACGACCGTCTTGTAATTATGGTAACGCACAATCCCGACCTTGCAAATGAATATTCAACGAGAATTATAAAACTGTTTGACGGTAAAATAACCGATGATACAAACCCCTATATAGGAGAAGTTGAAGACGACCTTACAGGAAAACAGAAACGCCCGTCAATGTCACTTCTTACCGCCTTTTCTCTTTCCTGCAACAACCTGCTTACCAAAAAAGCAAGGACGATACTTACCGCATTTGCAGGTTCTATCGGTATAATAGGAATAGCACTAATCCTCTCCCTTTCAAGCGGTGTCAACGCATATATAAACAGGGTTGAAGAAGACACGCTTTCAAGTTATCCGATAATGATACAGCAAAGCGGTACCGACGTAGGCGAACTTATAACCTCGCTTATGGGAGATAACGGCGGCACTGCAAAGCGTGAAAAGGACAGAATTTACTCAAACGATATAATGAGTGAAATGATGACTACTATGATAAACGGTACGAGCGAAAATGATTTGGCAGCGTTTAAAAAGTATGTCGAAGATAAAAAGAATAATTTTTCAGACTACACGTCCGATATAAAATATACCTATTCAACAACGATGAACATTTATACCGAAAACGGTTATAAGGTAAATCCCAGCACCGTATTTGAAAAAATGGGTTTTAAAAACGACAGTACCTCGCCCATGGGGAATACGTCATCCTTTTCAAATATGGAAGTTTGGCAGGAACTGCTTGACAACAAGGAATTGCTTGAAAAACAGTACAACGTTCTGGCAGGAAGAATGCCCAAAAGTTATAATGAAATAGTAGTAATCGTAGACGAGCATAATGAAATAAGCGATTATACGCTTTATTCGTTAGGTTTAAAGGACGCACAAGAACTCTCCGATGCCGTTAAAAAGGCTATGAACGGCGAAAAACTTGAAAAACCGAAACAAACAAGTTATTCTTATGACGATATACTCTCTTTAAAATTCAGGCTTCTTTTAAATACCGATTACTATAAGAGCAACGGCGACGGCACCTGGACGGATATGAAAGATGATGAACTGTATCTGCTTGACAAATTAAAAGAGTCGACCGAGGTAAAGGTAGTAGGAATACTTAAAGCCGACAGTGATTCTGCAACCACTTCCTCAAATGCGGGGACGGTCGGATATTTGAGCAGTCTTATGACACATCTTATAAACGGTGTAAACAACAGTGAAATTGCAAAGCAACAAAAAGACAACCCCGAAACCGACGTATTTACAGGTCTTAAATTTGCAAAGGACGACGAATACACCATTGATGACCTTAAAACGTATGTATCACAACTTCCCTTAGACCAACAAGCACAATTTAACGGTTATATGGCACAAATGAGTGCACAGGGTATGACCGATAAACAGATAGTAGAAAAGTTTTCGTCCTATCTTAAAGCAACGCAAAGTGAGTCAACCTATGAAGACAACATTGCACTTTTAGGTATTTCCGACCTTGATATACCGTCAGGAATAAACATTTATCCCAAAGACTTTGAGGCAAAAGAAACCATCAGCAATATGATAAACGATTACAACAATTCGGTAGATAAAAACTCACAGATAACCTACACCGATTATATAGGACTTATGCTTTCATCTGTCACAACGATTATTAACGCTATTAGTTATATTTTAATTGCATTCGTAAGTATATCGCTTATCGTATCATCAATAATGATTGGTATTATAACCTATATTTCGGTACTCGAAAGAACCAAAGAAATCGGAATATTAAGGGCTATGGGTGCATCAAAGCACGACGTGTCCCGTGTGTTCAATGCCGAAACGTTAATAGTAGGTCTTACGGCAGGGGTTATCGGTATCGGTGCAGGTCTTTCCCTTGGCCGTGAAGGACCTTCCATTCAACTTGGTGCCGTG
>CALGCE010000133.1 GCA_937884625.1 uncultured Clostridia bacterium | reverse complement strand
GCAGTATTAATATGATTAATGGAGAGTGTATCAAGTAAGGCAAAGTCGGAAGTTTTTCTTGCACTTACGGTAAGGTCACATTTAAGACCTTTAAGCCTGTCACACAGCACCTTTCCCACACGACCGTAACCTATAACCAAAACTTTACTTTTCCAAAGTGTAAAAGGTGTCATTTCAATTGCTTTCATAATTGCACCTTCGGCTGTCGGTACGGCATTAAGATACGCATAACTGTCAAGTGTGCATACGTCGGTACTTTTACGCTCACTAAAACTGTATGAGCCCGTAATAATTTTGGCGTCCGTCTTTGCACCGTTTACTACCCAAAGCGGTATTTGCCTTTCTGTCAGAGGACAGTATACAGTTTCTCCGTCACGGGTTGTAGGAACGGGGAATATACACACATCTGCTTTTGATATATCGCCGTTGTCACTATCAATAAGACCCAAAGTATCAACATTATATCCTGCTTTTTTCAGTGCTTCATATACCTTTAAAGTTCTTGTATCTCCGCCTATAAGTATAACTTTTTTCACTAAAATCACACTGCCAAATAAAAAAATCAAGTGCTGTAAATGTATTTCAATACATTTTATGGCACTTGATATATTTTCGTTACGCTATTTTTTTATTATTTCGGTTAGTTGTTCTTTGGTATTAAGTTCGGGTTTTGTAATTACCTCTTTTAAAAGTCTTTGAAGTGATTTTCCTATATTCTTATCTTTAATACCAAGATTTTTAAGGTCGTTTCCGTTTATTGCAAGATGATTAATACAATACGGTTCTTTATTTTCAATTATATCATCGGTAAGTTTTTTGATTGACGCCATATCGGTGTTATAAAAAACATTTTTATAGTAGTAAAAATCAATTAAAATATCATAACCGTATTTTTGCAAGAGTTTTTTAATAGATACCTTGTCACAAACAATTTCCTCTTTTTCAAGTTCACTCATAGATTTACAGTAATTTTTAAAATTATTGCTTAATTTAAGCAGACAAACCGTTTGTGTTAAATCGGTACTGCATAAGTTTAGTAAAGCAAAAAATCTTAAATTATCGGTTTTTGGCAATTTTGAAATTTTATCAATCTGAAAGGTGTTTTTAAGATTAATAAATCCGAGTGCATCTTTTTCAATGAGTGGCAAAATAGCCTCTGTTTTACTGCCCAAAGCGGTTTTTTTAAGTTCTGTTGCTATTCTCTCCATACTTACTTTTTTAAGCAGATTACTGCATTTAAGAGCAGATAGGTATGTTTCTTTTTCAATCTCAAATCCAAGAACGCTTGAAAATCTGAAAAGCCGTAAAATTCTAAGAGCATCTTCTGTGAATCGTTCTTCGGGGTTTCCTACTGCACGCAACAGTTTATTTTTAATATCATCCATTCCTCCAAAGCAGTCTTTAAAACCTATGTTTTGATTATAGCATATTGCATTTACTGTAAAATCACGTCTTGCAAGGTCACATTCGATATTTGATACAAAATTCACGCTGTCTGGTCGGCGACAGTCGGAATATCCGTTTTCTGTGCGGTAGGTGGTTACCTCAATGGGTTCGCCGTCTATAATAACCGTAACGGTACCGTGTTTTATCCCCGTATCAACTGTCTTTTCAAAGATGTCTTTAATTTCATTCGGTAATGCATTTGTTGTAACGTCATAGTCGTTTGGCGTTTTATTAAGCAGTAGATCCCGCACACAACCGCCCACGATAAAACACTCGTATCCGCATTCTTGCAGTCTGTTTAAGACAAATTTTATATTGTCAGGTAAAAAAATCTCCATTTTTAACACCGCCACCGTAAAAAAAGGTTTATTTTTTTGCATAAATGTTATATAATAATATGTATTGGTATATTTTGCTTGAAGGAGCCTTGTTATGAAACAACTTCGCAGTGAAGATAAAATTTTAGAAAACGTTAAACGTATCCATATGATTGGTATCGGAGGAAGCGGAATGTGTCCGCTTGCGGAAATCCTTAACTCGAAAGGTTATATACTTACAGGCTCCGATAACAACGAAAGCGACCCGCTTAAAAGAATACGCAATATGGGTATTACGGTTTATATGGGACATTCGGCTAGGAATGTAAAGGATGCCGAACTTATAGTTTACTCTGCGGCAATATCACAGGATAATCCAGAACTTGTATATGCAAGAGAAAACGGAATACCTGTAATGGAGCGTTCACATCTGCTCGGTGCTCTTACACGGTACTATGATAATGTCATCGGTGTCTGCGGTACTCACGGTAAAACTACCGTTACCTCTATGATAACACATATTTTAATTTTAAACAAGATGGAACCTAACGCAGTTATCGGCGGAAAACTTCCGCTTGTTAATTCAAACGGTGTTACGGGCAATTCACAGACGCTTGTTTGTGAGTCCTGCGAATTTGTAGACACATTTTTGCAAATGACACCTGACGTTTCGGTACTTCTTAATATAGATAATGACCATCTTGATTATTTCAAGAATATGGAAAATCTTACAAACTCTTTTAAAAAGTTCATTTGTATGTCGCAGTTATGTTATTATAATGGCGATGATAAACTGGTTGTTAAGGCTGTAAAGGATATGCAGGGTAAGACCGTTTCTTTCGGTTTTAATAATACAAATGATTATTACCCCGAAAACATTGTGGCTAATAAATACGGCTTTTCATTTGATGTTATAAAGAGTGGCAAGAAATACGGTCATCTTGATATGCATATACCGGGCAGACATAATATACTTAACGGTCTTGCATCATTTGCGGTGTGTGACGGTATGGGTGTCAGTGCTGACGGTATAGCCGACGCCGTTTCAAAGTTTACGGGAGCAGGCAGAAGATTTGAATTTTTAGGCGAATACAACGGCTTCACACTTGCCGACGATTACGCACATCACCCCACCGAAATCAAGGCTACTCTTAACGCTGCAAAAGAACTCGATTATAAACGTGTAATAGTTGTTTTTCAGCCTTTTACCTTTTCACGTACAGCACTGTTAAAAGACGATTTTATAGACGCTTTAAAGATTGCCGATAAGGTTATTTTAACACCTATAATGGGTTCCCGTGAGGTCAACACCTACGGTATCAGTTCTAACGATTTGGCAGAGCAACTTGATGATGCTGTTGTAATTGACGGCTTTGAAAAAATAGCAGACCACATAATTAATACCGCACAAAAAGGCGATATAGTTATAACTATGGGCGGTGGGGATATATATAAATCGGCTCATATAATCAGTGATAAGTACGGAGATAAAAAGTAGTGGTAAAAACTGTAAAACTGTATGATGAAGATTCACACCTTTATGAATTTAACGCCACCGTTGTGATGTGTGATAAAACCGAAAAGGGTTATGCGGTAGTTCTTGACAGGACTGCCTTTTTCCCCGAAGGCGGAGGACAAGCCTGTGATGTCGGCACTATTGACAATGCTGTTGTTACAGACGTGCAAATACAAAACGGTATAATTACACATACGGTTGATATTCCGCTTAAAGTGGGAAGTGCGGTTACGGGTAAACTTGATTTCGACCGCAGGTTTGCCTTTATGCAAAATCATTCGGGCGAACATATAGTGTCAGGGATAGTGCATAGTCTTTACGGACTTGATAATGTGGGATTTCATTTAAACGATAAATTTGTAACCCTTGACTTTAACGGTGAACTTACCCAAAAGCAGTTAAGAAATGTAGAGTTAATCGCTAATAAAAAAGTCTGGGAAAATGTTAAGTTTAAAACCTATTATCCAAACATTGATACGCTTAAAAATCTTAATTACCGCAGTAAAAAAGAACTTGACGGGGATATACGGATAGTTGAAATTGAAAACACTGATATTTGTGCTTGTTGTGCACCTCATGTAAATACGGCAGGGGAAATAGGTATAATAAAACTTCTTGATACCGAGCGTATGAGGGGCGGTATCAGGATTGTTATGAAGTGCGGAAAATATGCACTCTGCGATTATAACGGTAAATATGATAACATACTTGAAATATCAAATTTACTCTCTGCTAAGCAGGAAGAAACCGCACAGGCGGTAAAAATGCTTGAAAGCAAACTTGATGATACTAAAATGCTTATTTCTGCACTTAAAAAAAGACTTGTAGAGTGCATTATAAAATCATTTGATAAAGATAAAGGATACATTTTTGAGGACGGTTTGGACGCA
>CALGCE010000132.1 GCA_937884625.1 uncultured Clostridia bacterium | reverse complement strand
ACTATTTATGCAAAAAACAAAGCCCTTCGTAAAGGACTTTGTCTACAGTCTGAAACGAAGGTCAAATTTTTGACCTTCGTTAAGCAATTTAGTTTTCGGTTATTTTGTCTAATATTTTTTGAGATGCTTTTAAAAACTTCTTTGCATTTTTATCTTTTGAAATTGTGGTATTATCGGAAACCTTTCTGCAACATATCAACAGATTATCGGGTAACTTGAAAATCTCATTGTTATCGCACTTTTTGTAAAAATCCTCATTTAACTTTTGAGGTTGTCCGTCAAAAAAGTCTTTTGATATATTATTAAAATATTCATATGAATTCTCATCGACAATAAATAACAAAGCGTCGGCATCGGTTACAATAATTGATTGAAGTTTTGTCGAAACAGTATACTTTTGTTGTGTATTATTGGGATTTTCACTGTAAGAACAGTTTATTACCTGTACCAAAGACTGTCCGTCACCGTTAATATCGTCGCAAAGTGATGAAAAGTATTCTTCCATAGCATCGGTATTATCGGACACCTGATTTTGAGTGTAGATTACAACTTTAAGGTCATAATTTTTACGGTTTGCACATTGTACAACCATAACCGAAATTACAATGGCTAATACTAAAAAACCTATTATATACCATTTATCGTGGAACCAAATATTTTGCAGTTTTTCTTTGGCAGTTTTTGGTACTATCGCAACTTCACTCGGTTTGGGACCTGTATCCATTTCGCCGTTTTGCATTTTTTTAAGTTCCAAAAAATCTTTACGGGCTTTTCTTTGTTGCTGTAAAGTTTCATTATTTTCTGACATTTTAAGATGTTCCTTTTAAATGTTTTTTATTTTATCGGGTAAAAACGGAATAAAAGATACGTCTTTAAACTTTTTACTTAAAAGTCCACATAACGGCTCTATTACAATGTTTTCGGTATTATAATGTCCTGCGTCAAAAAGTGTAATGTCGTAATTTAGAGCATCAATAAATACATTGTGTTTTACATCTGCGGTAATAAGAGCATCAAATTTGCCGTTTATGGCATCAGTAAGGTAATTTCCGCCACTGCCTGAACATACAAGCACTTTTTTAATCGGTTTGCTTCCGACAACGTACTTTACCGTACCGTCAAGACGCCTTTTTATATCTTTTGCCAATTCATCGGCATTAGAAATATCCGTTACGCCCTCATTTAGTAAATAACCGTCGTTGGCTTTATATTTTTTAACCTTTTTAAGTTCTAAAATTTTGCAAAGTTGGTCGTTTACACCGCCTTTGCCTACGTCAAGATTAGTGTGCATTGATATAACCGAAATACCGCTTTTAATGAGTTTATAAACCACACTGTCACAAGGTACGTTTTTAATACCGTCAAATATAACGGGGTGGTGGGTAATAATGAGTTTGCAACCTATTTCATTTGCCTTGTTTACGGCGTTAATATCGCAATCAAGACAGACGAGTACTTTATCGGTTTCGCAGTTGCCGTCGCCGATAAGCAAACCTACATTATCAAAATCGCAGGCGGTATCGGTAGGATAGAGACTGCTTAGATATTTTAAAACATCATTTACTTTAATCATAGTTTTTTCACAAATGAGTCTTTAAGTGCTACCGTACGGTTAAATACGATGTTATCACCGTCAGAATCTTTATCAACACAAAAATATCCCTGACGCATAAACTGAAATGCGTCGCCCTGTTTAACACCTGAAAGGGAAGCGTCAATTTTGCAGTTTTTAAGTACCGTCAGCGACTGTGGATTTAAGTTATCCGCAAATGAGGAAACGCCCTCTTCATCACTTGGGTTTTCAACGTTAAATAATCTGTCGTAAAGGCGAACCGTTACATTAATTGAGTTTATAGCACTTACCCAATGAAGCGTACCTTTAACCTTTCTGCCGTCGGGCGTTTCACCGCCGAAACTTTCGGGGTCATAGGTACAGTGCACTGCTGTTATATTGCCGTTTTCGTCTTCTTCATGTGAAGCATATTTTATATAGTATGCACCTTTAAGCCTTACTTCCTTTAAAGGACAAAGCCTGAAATATTTACCTATCGGATTTAGCATAAAGTCATCTTGCTCAATATAAATTTCCCTTGAAAATGTAACGGCACGTTTTCCAAGTTCGGGTTTGTTCGGGTTGATTTCTACCTCAATGCTTTCGGTTTTATCTTGTGGGTAGTTATCAACAATGACTTTAAGCGGACGCAGTACTGCCATAGCCCTGTCGGCATTTTCATTAAGGTAATCTCTAACGCAGGATTCAAGCAATGCATAATCAATAACACTGTACGCCTTTGATACTCCTATTTTATCAACAAATGCCCTTACTGCCTGTGACGGATAACCTCTGCGACGCATACCGCAAATTGTAGCCATTCTCGGGTCGTCCCAACCGCTTACAAGACCGTCATTTACAA
This sequence comes from uncultured Clostridia bacterium, assembly GCA_937884625.1. GTDB lineage: Bacteria > Bacillota > Clostridia > Oscillospirales > Acutalibacteraceae > UBA737. The sequence goes on along the minus strand of CALGCE010000132.1, from coordinate 363 downwards.
GTTTTAAACATTTACGCTTACTTGTAAGTGTGTAGTTTACATTCATACGGGCAAACTCGATTTGTCTTGGCGGATTTTTTATTTCGCAAGCGTCAAGTACCCAATTATAAAGCGGTCTGTGATTTTCAAATTCGAGAGAGCAAAGAGAATGGGTAACACCCTCTTTTGCATCGCTTAACGGGTGCGCAAAATCATACATCGGATATACGCACCATTTATCGCCCGTTCTGTGATGGTATGCCTTTAAAATGCGGTAGATAATGGGGTCACGCATATTAAGATTTGACGATGACATATCAATTTTTGCACGAAGTACCATTTTACCCTCGTCAAATTCGCCGTTTGTCATTCTGCAAAATAGGT
>CALGCE010000131.1 GCA_937884625.1 uncultured Clostridia bacterium | reverse complement strand
CGCGCCGCGGCCCTGTCCGCGGAAACGTGAAACGGAGGTTCCCGTCATGAAAAAAGTTGCCGTTATCATGGGAAGCGCCAGCGATCTTCCTGTGGTGGAGAAGGCGATTGCCGTTCTGCAGGAGTATGGTGTCCCGGTCGAAGTGCGCGTATTATCCGCTCACCGCTGCCCGGACGAAGCAAGAGAATTTGCTGCGTCGGCACGGTCGGGCGGTTTTTCTGTTCTCATTGCCGCAGCAGGCATGGCGGCTCACCTTGCAGGCGCTCTTGCCGCAAACACCACTCTGCCCGTGATCGGCATCCCCTGCAAATCCAACGTACTTGACGGCATTGATGCCCTTTTATCAACGGTACAGATGCCCTCCGGCATACCGGTGGCTACTGTTGCGATAAACGGGGGCAACAATGCCGCTTTGCTTTGTGCACAGATTTTGGCGGTAGAGGATAGTGCTCTTGCCGAAAAACTTGATGCAAAACGTAAAGCAGATGCCGAAAAGGTACTTGCAAAAGACAAAGATATTGCATCAAAACTATAAGAAGTATATTAAAAAAGAGGAGATCATAAAAATGGAAAAGAAACTTGTTTACACGGGAAAGACCAAGGACGTATTTGCACTTGATAACGGCAATTATCTTTTGAAGTTCAAGGATGACTGTACGGGTAAAGACGGCGTATTTGACCCCGGCGAAAATTCAGTAGGTTTAACAATCGAGGGTGTTGGCGACGTTAATTTGCGTATGTCTATTTACTTCTTTGAGAAGGTAAACAACGCAGGTATCAAAACCCACTTTGTAAATGCAAATCTTGACGATACCACTATGGAGGTTTTACCTGCAAAGGTATTCGGCAAGGGACTTGAAGTAATATGCCGTGACAAGGCGGTAGGCAGTTTCTTCCGCAGATACGGCGATTATATTGAAGAGGGTGCAGACCTTCCGTCATACGTTGAAACAACATTTAAAGACGACGCAAAGGGTGACCCGCTTGTAACCAAGGACGGTCTTATAGACCTTGGCGTTATGACTGCAAAACAGTATGATGATATAAAGGAAATGACACAGAAAATCACAAAGATAGTATCTGATGACTTAAAGGAAAAGGGACTTGTTCTTTACGATATTAAGTTTGAGTTCGGCTATGATGCTGACGGCAACGTTATGCTTATAGACGAAATCGCATCGGGCAATATGCGTGTTTACAAGGACGGCGAATATATAGACCCGATGACACTTTCAAAATTGTTCTTTGCATAAATTCGGAGGCATATTATGGGAGGATTTTTCGGTATAACGTCGAGGGAGGACTGTATGTCCGAAGTGTTTTTCGGCGTAGACTACCATTCGCACCTCGGAACACGTTGCGGAGGTATGGCGGCTTACGACAGACAGATAGGTCTTCAACGTAAAATCCACCATATTGAGAACTCTCCGTTTCGCACCAAGTTCGAGCATATATTTGATGAGATGAAAGGCACTTCCGCTATCGGTTGCATAAGCGATACCGACCCTCAGCCTTTGCTTATCAGGTCAAATTTAGGCACCTATGCCATCTGTATGATAGGTCTTATAAACAATGCCGATGAACTTATAAAAAAGCATTTGTCACTGTCGGGCGGTCATTTTGACTCTATGACGGGAGGCAGGATAAACAGCAGTGAACTGTTGGCGGCACTTATAGACCAAAGAAGAAGTTTTGCGGACGGCATAAAATTCGCGCAGAAGGCTGTTGAAGGCACTGCGTCCATCCTTATCCTCAAGGAGAACGGAATGAGCGCCAACGAAGACGAATT
>CALGCE010000130.1 GCA_937884625.1 uncultured Clostridia bacterium | reverse complement strand
AAATTCAGCAGCCTCAGGTACTTTCGAGAGATAGTCGCCAATAACTCTGCCCGAAATATCGTGAGGCGGAGTCATATTTCCAAGCTCGGTCGTACCGTCCTTGATTTTAAGGCAGTGACGGTAACTTACACCGCTATAAAACTTATAAATATCGTTACCGAGTTTTTCTTCGATAGTGTTAATAATCTGCTGGGCTTCCTTGGTTGAAATATCACCCGAGCAATAGTCAACCATAGTTTTATCTTCGTAATTTTTATCACTTGAAAGGGTTACTATATTACAACGCAAGGTTACGTCCGTATCTTTAAGGTCAATACCTATTGACGCTGCTTCAAGCGGTGAACGTCCCGTATAACATACCTTTGGGTCATAACCCATAACCGATAAATTTGCAACGTCGCTGCCGGGTTTAAGACCTTTTGCTACCGTCCTGCACATACCTACTTCTGACTTTGAAGACAGCATATCAATGATAGGTTTGTTTGCACATTCCATCGGTGTTTTACCGTCAAGAAGTGCATTTGGGGTATCCGCCATACCGTCACATAAGAGTACCATATATTTCATAAGATTAAATCTCCTTTTTTCATTTCTATTATTATATCAAAATTCACGTTTCGTGTAAAGGTAATAAAGCAAATAAATTGTTAATTTTATTGACGGATATACACTTTGGTTGTAAAATTGGTATAAAGGGGCTTGATTTTATGACAAACATACTGCCTGAAATACTGTCTCCCGTAGGTTCTGCCGAAACTCTCGAAGTTGCGGTAAGAAGCGGTGCAGATGCCGTATATCTCGGTTGTAAAGATTTTAGTGCAAGAAGAAATGCAGAAAACTTTAATATAGATGAACTAAAAGACGTTATATCATATTGTCATATAAGAGGGGTAAAGGTGTATCTTGCCCTTAATATAATGCTAAAACAAAGTGAGATAGGTAAGGCACTTAATATTGCTTCAAAGGCGTACACTTTTGGCATAGACGGTATAATAGTCGAGGATTTGGGCTTTGCAGGTCTTTTGCATAAAACTATTAAGGACCTACCATTACACGCATCTACACAAATGTCGGTTCATTCGCCGTCTGCATTGTATATATTAAAGAAAATCGGTTTTAGCAGGGTTGTAGCCGCAAGGGAGATGAATAAAGAACAATTAAAAGAGTTTTGTAAGATTGCAAAAAGTCTTGATATGGAAGTAGAGGTGTTTGTTCACGGCGCACTTTGTATGAGCGTTTCGGGACAATGTCTGCTTTCTGCGGTTTTGGGTGCAAGGAGCGGAAACAGAGGGCTCTGTGCAGGACCGTGCAGACTGCCGTTTTCAGCACCTAACGGTACGGGTTATGATTTAAGTTTAAAAGATTTGTCTTTATATAATTATGTTAATGAGTTAAAAGATATGGGCGTTTCGTCACTTAAAATAGAGGGTAGAATGAAAAGACCTGAATACGTAGCGGTGTCAACTTCTGTTTTCAGGAGAGCGGTTGATAACGGTACAGTGCCGACAGAACTTTTAGATTTGTTAAAGGACGTCTTTTCACGTTCAGGTTTTACGGACGGTTATTATACTGCAAATTTAGGTCAGGATATGTTTGGTATCAGAACAAAGGATGACGTTATATCATCAAAAGATACCTTTTCATCTCTGCACGATTTATACCGAAACGAACGGCAATCGGTAGGAATAGATATCAGTGCTACTTTTAAGTCGGGCGAAAGGGCAAGTATTACTGTAAGCGACGGCGTAAATACCGTTACCGTATCAGGTGAGGTACCAAGCCTTGCAAAAAGTAAGTCTGCCGACTGTGAAACCGTAAAATCTTCGCTTTGTAAGTTAGGCGGTACGCCATATTATGCAAAGAATACCGTTTTAAGTCTTGACGACGGTTTGTTTATACCAAGTTCGGTTATAAACGGTTTGCGTAGGGAAGCGGTAGAAAAACTTTCTCAAAAAAGATGTTTTTTAGAAGAAAAAAATATTTTTAAGCCTGAATTTTCAAAAAATGATATTAAACATAACGAAAAGCCCGAGTTTTATATACGGGTAAATGATTTCTCACTGTTGCCGACCGATTTAAGCGGTATTTCTACCGTTATTATACCTATTGAGGCAAATATTCCGGATAGATTACCCGAAAATGTTACATTTGCAGTTGAATTGCCAAGATATATAGACAATGAACAAAACTTAAATAAACGTCTTTTTTATGCAAAAGAAAAGAATATAAAAAAGGCTTATTGCGGTAATTTATCGGCAGTAGAGTCAGCACAAAAGGCAGGTTTTGAAATAATAGGGGGAATAGGTCTTAATGTTTGTAACAGTGAAAGCATAGATGTCTTTTCAAAGTTAGGTGTCGATGAAATCACACTTTCGGCAGAAATTTCGGCAGTCGATGCGGTTAATTTAAACTCCGCTATAAGAAAAGGCATTTTTGCATACGGCAGACTTCCTCTTATGCTCCTTAAAAACTGTCCGCTTAAAAACGGCAGAGAATGTAAGGAATGTGATAAAAACGGTTATATTACCGACCGAAAGGGAATACAGTTCCCCATAAGGTGCAGGTACGGATATTCAGAACTGCTTAACTCTAAACCGCTGTATATTGCAGATAGACTTAACGAGTTTCAAGGTCTTGATTTTATGCTGCTTTACTTTACTGCCCAAACAAAAGAGGAGATAATAAAGACTATAAATGATTATAAAAACGGTGCCCAGCCACCAAAAGATTATACAAGAGGACTTTATTACAGAACAACTGTTTAAAATTGCCTCTTGCTATGTTAAAAATAGTGATAAGACATGATAAATATAAAATTAATACAAAAAAATAATGTCCTTTCTCAAAATGAGTTAGGACATTTTTATCAGTTTTCATATTTGGTTTTAAGGTAGTGTTCTATATCTGAAACGAATTTTTCGGCATTTTTAAGTTGCAACTGTGTTTCTTCTTTTGAAATCACATAGAAATCATCATAGTCGCTACCTTGCCGTATCTCTACAAGTGAATCAATAATTATGGATAACTCTTTTGGTAAAATATCGGTTTTTAAATAATTTTTACGAAATTCGGCTATTATACCCGAATGTTTTTTAGAATCAAAACCGTCAAGAGCCAAAACGGCACGCATTGCCGAAAATACTGCATAATATGAACGGTTTGCAACGGTTTTATAATCGCCTATTTCAAATATTTTGTTTGCAAATTCGATTCGTTCTTTGGCGTTATCAAGCCTTGCTTTTGATAAACCTATTTTGTCATTATACGGCAATACTTACACCTTCCTTTATGACATTCCTATAAAATGGCAAAACATCTGCATATTTATTAAAGGTTTTAAAATCTTTAAGAGTTACGGTAATAACAACATCATTTTCAAGTCCTAATTCGGATGTTTCGGTCAAAAAAGGCATCTTGTATTTATACAGTTCATCGGAACTTACATCGGCAATTACCATAATATCAATGTCCGATTCGCTTGTTTGATTACCTCTGGCATACGAACCGTAAAGATAAACATTATTTAGTTTTTCACCAAACACATTAATTGCTGTTTTTCCTATTCTGTCAAGTATCATAGAAAGTTGATTTTCAGAACACATACGGTTCACCTACCTTTTCATATATATTTTAACCCATAATAACCTTGCAGTCAAGTTTTTTAGTAATGAAACCAAATATAAGCGGATTTTTATTTGTTTTTCCAATATAACCATTTTCAAAAACGTAAAAGGTCAGGGAAAGTCAAAAAATTTTTCTAAAAAGTGTTGACTTTTGGAAAAATTAGTATATAATATAGTTGTTGGCACTCTTGTGTTAAGAGTGCTAATTTGTTAAAATGCTTTTTTGGGGGGTGGCTGAAACGGAACTCACACCAAGAAAACAGGCGGTTTTACAGGCGGTTGTAAAAGCATATATTGAAACGGGCGAGCCGATAGGCTCAAAGGTACTTACAACACTTCTTGAAAATGCACCGTCACCTGCTACTATCAGAAACGAAATGAATGAACTTTGTACGCTTGGTCTGTTAGAGCAACCTCATACCTCCGCAGGAAGAATACCCACAAATTCAGGATACAGGTTTTATATCAATTCTTTAAAGCCACAGCCGTTAAGTAATGCTACGAAAGACTATATAGATTTACAGTTTTCTTCTGTTAATTGCGGTCTTAAAGAAATACCGAATACTGCAGGTAATATTATTTGTGAACTTACGGGTTTTCCGTCGGTGGTATCGTATGCGGTGGGAAGCGGAGTAAGCCTTAAAAGAGCGGAACTTATAACAATCAGTTCTCACGGTGCGGTAATTCTTATGATAACATCTGACGGGAGAACCGATAATTCGGTGGTACGTCTGTCTGGCGGACTTAACGAAGAACTTAAAATGATGTTTTCCGATATTGTAAATAAACGGCTTAAAAACCGACCTTTGTCGGATTTCAACAGAGCAACGCTTCAAAATATAATTTCACTTTCGGGACTTAATTCGTTTTCACTTATGCCTATATTTACGGCACTTTTTGATATGGCACAAAAGGCTAATGATTCAAGTGTAAATATAATAGGAAGTTCAAATTTATACAATCTTTTCGGTGATGACGGGGCAAGACGGATTATATCCCTTGCAAACAGGGGAGAGCCTCTTATTTCGGCAATGGGTAACGAAAATGTCAAAACCGAAGTGATTTTCGGCAACGACACCGCCTTTTCGGAACTTGACGGAAAAACTTTGGTGGTTTCAAGGTATTCAAACGGCAAAACGTATTGCGGAAAAATCGGCATTTTAGGACGAGGCAGAATGTCTTATGAGCAGATAATTCCGAGTATAGAATATACGGCACTGTGTCTGACAAACCTTATGACACAGGCGGTAAAAGATATGGAGGATTAGAAGTGGAAGAACAGCAAAAGGTACAAAACGAAGAACCTCAAACGGAGAAAAAAGAAAAAAAGAAAACAAAAAAGGATATAGAAATCGAAAACTTGAAAGCAGAACTTGACAGTAAAAACGATTTGCTTATCCGTACGGCGGCAGAGTTTGATAACTATAAGAAACGCACCGAAAGAGAAAAATCAGGTGTTGCGGAATTTGCAAAGGCAGGTTTAATAAAGAAATTTTTGCCAATCATTGATAACATA
>CALGCE010000129.1 GCA_937884625.1 uncultured Clostridia bacterium | reverse complement strand
CGGCCAATGTAATGAACTCGAACAGAATCGTTGAACAGTGGGTTGGCCTCACCACTACCCTTCTCTAACTTATGCACATAGATATAGTGCTGGTTGTTGGGAGCAAGAGCCTCAACAGAGTCGTTCAAATTGAAAGCACAAATTCTTTTCCAATTGCCATCAGCATTTCTATCACAAACACTTGCGATAGAATCTACAAAGGCACTATTGCGCTCCTTCCAATTATCATACTCTCCTGCCTCTGACTTTTCGGTACAGGAAGTGAAGCTTAGCGACAATGACGCCAAGCTTACAATTCCTATAAATATCTTTTTTACTATTTGCATATTTTTCTAATTCCGGAGTTTTATCTTTTGAAATTGCCATAAAAAGTTCCTTTGGTTAAATTTTTTGAATAGGTTAGCTAGTTGTTAAATAGCGTCACCAAATTAAACAAGAATTTGCCTCGGTGGCATGATTAAAGGTTGAACCTCGCCACTGTCTTTGGTAACTGTACATATTATACCAAAATGCAGAAATTTTGACAAGTTGCTATAATATAAATATGCAAATTTTATTGATTATTCTAGTAGTAATACTTCTGATTTTTGGAATTACGGCAATTACTGGGGCGCCCTATGTTCCCTCTAAGAAAAAAGATTTAGAAAAAGCCTTTTCTGAGCTCTACAAAATGACATCAAAAGATACTTTAGTGGATCTAGGCGTTGGCGATGGCTGTGTCTCTAAAATTGCGAACAGTTTTGGGGCTAAAACTTTTGGCATCGAGATTAATCCAATTCTATTTATTATTGCCAAAATAAGATTAAACGGTAAAAAGAATAAAGTGGTGCTAGGCAGCTATTATCACGTTGATTTTCCTAAAGATACTACCGTAGTTTATACTTTTGGCGATTCCAGAGATATTAAGAAAATGTATCAGCTGGTGCAGAAACAAGCTACGAAGTTAGGCAAGACTTTATATTTTATCTCATATGTTTTTGCGGTACCGAATCAGAAGCCGGTCAAAAAAGTAAAAATGCACTATTTATACAAAGTGGAGGCAAAAAATGATTAAAGTTATCGCTGGCGGCAAAAAGAGTAATGGCTGGGTACTGGACGCTTGCTCGGAATACGAAAAAAGACTGAAAAAACCCTTTGATATTAAATGGGAATTTTACGAAGAGGACAAATTAGCAAAGACTCTAGAAAAATGGGATTTTGATTATAAAAAAATTGTTGATATAGTTTTCGGAACTCAGGTATCCTACCGTCTGCCTGAATTTATATACCGCCGTCTTACTACGGGCAAAAGGGTGTTTGAACTATCTCTTGACAACGGTGATATAGTTGAGGATATTCCCGTAAGGCGTGACGGGACATTGCGTGGTTGGTTACCTATAATGTACGGTTGCAATAATTTCTGCACATACTGTATAGTGCCGTATGTAAGAGGCAGGGAACGTTCAAGGGCACCTGAGGACATTTTGCGTGAAGCAAGGCAACTGATTAATGACGGTTTTAAGGAAATAACGTTGCTTGGTCAAAACGTAAATTCCTACGGTAAGGGTTCGCCACACGGTGTTAATTTTGCACAGTTGCTTAAAATGATTAATGATATTGACGGCGATTTCAGAATACGGTTTATGACCTCCCACCCGAAAGACTGCACATACGAACTGCTTGATACTATGGCACAGTGTAAGAAGGTAGAAAGGCACTTGCATCTTCCTTTTCAAAGCGGAAGTGACAGAATACTTAAACTTATGAACCGCCACTATGATAGGAAGACGTATCTTAAATTAATAGATTACGCAAGAAAATGTATGCCCGATATTGCTTTTACAAGTGATGTAATAGTCGGTTTCCCGGGTGAGACGTATGAGGACTTTAAGCAGACCGTAAGCCTTGTTGAAAGGGTAAGATTTGCATCGCTTTTTACCTTTATTTTTTCGCCACGCAACGGCACACCTGCTTGCCTTATGGAGGATAGTATAAGCCGTGAAGAAAAGGGAAGATGGTTTTCCGAACTTCTTAAAGTACAAGACGGTATTTCAAAGGAGTATTCAAATAGTCTTGTCGGTAAAACGGTACGGGTTTTATGTGAGGAAAGGTCGGCAAATGACGGATTTTTAATAGGTAAAAGCAGTGGTACTGCAAGTGTTGAATTTTCTGCGGACGATAGTTATTTAGGTCAGTTTGCAGACGTTCATATTGATAAGTATACAAACGTACTTTCAGGTACGCTGATAAAATGAAAGAGGTATAAAAATGGATATTATCGAAGCAACAAGAGAACTTGGAAAGGCAATTCAAAAGGACGAGCGTTTTATTCGTTACGCAAAGGCTAAACTTGCAAATGATAACGATGAAGATTTGCAAAAGGGTATAGGCGAGTTTAACACTATCAGAATGAATCTTGACCGTGAGATGACCAATGAAAAGCAGGACGAAGAAAAGATAAAGGAACTCAACGAGAAGTTACGCAGTATCTATGCCGAGGTTATGGCGAGTAAGGCTATGCTTGAATATAACTCTGCAAAAGGCGAACTTGACGGTATGCTTAACGATATTAACAGTATAATTATGCAGTGCGTAGAGGGTGCAGAGCCGTCCGAATGTGAGCCGGAGGTTCATAACTGCACCGGCAGTTGCTCAACATGTGGTGGCTGTCACTGATTAAAAAAATAAAAACGCATTTTGGGGAGTGAATAGGGTATGGGTAATGATAATAATAAAAAGTCGCCTATGTTGGAACAGTACGAGCAAATAAAATCGGAAAATGAAGACTGTATTTTATTCTTTCGTTTAGGCGATTTTTATGAGATGTTTTTCGAGGACGCAAAAACCGTATCGGAAGAACTTGACTTGGTGCTTACGGGTAAGGACTGCGGACTAGAAGAGCGTGCACCGATGTGCGGAGTACCCTATCACAGTTGCGAGGGGTATATAGCAAGACTTGTAAGCAGAGGCTATAAAGTTGCTATCTGTGAACAGGTTGAAGACCCCAAAAAGGCAAAAAAACTAGTACAACGTAAGGTTGTAAGGATAATTACACCCGGTACGGTAATAGAGGAATCTATGCTTGACGAGAGCAAAAATAATTATCTTGCAAGTATATCTTTTGTCGGCGGTAACGTAGGACTGTGTTTTACCGATGCGTCAACGGGCGAGGCACACGTTACCGAAATTGCAGGTGACGATAAAGAAAAGCGGATAATCAACGAGATTATGCGTTTTACTCCGAGTGAAATATTAATTTCTAAGGAGACACTTAAAAACCCCGAAATAGCCGATTATCTTAAAGACAGTTATACAGGCTCACTTACCGTAAGGGACGATGCGTGTTTTGACGGCAGTATCACCGAAATGGTAATGTGTAAGTATTTCGGCGTGGTAAGTACGGAAAATTTAGGACTTACTGCCGGTAGTGCGTTGCAGAGTGCTACGGGTGCGGTTATTGATTATCTTTGCGAGATGGGTATGCACGGAGATATTGCGGTAAACAGTATTGACGTTTATACCGAAAAACAGTATATGCGTCTTAATATGGCGACGGTAAGAAATCTTGAAGTCTGTGAAACTATGCGTGCAAAGTCTAAAAGGGGTTCGCTTTTGTGGGTACTCGACAGAACAAAAACAGCGATGGGAAAGAGGCTTATCAGAAGTTGGCTTGAACAACCTTTGATGAATGTTGCTTCAATCACTCATAGGCAAAATGCCGTTTCTCAACTTGTTTGTGACACCGTTTCGCGTTTGGAAATTTCCGCTATGCTTGTCGGTATTTTCGATATCGAGCGACTTATGACAAAGATTGTCTACGGCTCTGCCAACGCAAGAGAACTTCGTTCTTTGTGTAGTGCTATTGAGAATCTTCCGAAAATCAAAGAGCAGAAAGCTCTGTAGGAGCCTTGGGACTTATGCAACTCATGCCTTCTACAGCAAAAGAACTCGCTCGTGGACTTCAGTTTCCCTTCAAAAAACAAATGTTAAAAGAGTACATTGAAGAAAAAGATAAGAACCTCCCCGTTGATGAATTGCGACTTCGCGCTAAAATCGACGATGAGTTCGCAAAG
>CALGCE010000128.1 GCA_937884625.1 uncultured Clostridia bacterium | reverse complement strand
ATTAACAAAGCAGGAAAATTTTCTTTGGATTTTCCTGCTTTGTCTACAGTCTGAAACATCCATAGTAAAATACTATGGATGTTTATTTGATTTCGGTCAAATCGTAAGGTGTTGTTTGATATACAAAATAGTTAAGCCAATTTGAAAACAAAAGGTTTGCGTGTGCTCGCCAAGATACAATAGGCTCTTTATTCGGGTCGTCGTCCTTAAAGTAATTCTTTGGTATTTCTATGTCAATACCTGCCTTAATATCCCTTAAATACTCATTTTTCAGGGTATTTGCATCGTATTCCGAATGACCCGTTATAAATATCTGTTTGCCCTCTTTGGTAGTTAACGCATATACGCCTGCTTCAGGAGAAGATGCAAGTATTTTAAGACCTTTAACGTCCTTTACGTCCTCTTTTAAAATAGTTGTATACCTCGATTGCGGTACCATAAATATATCGTCAAATCCCCTGAAAAGTATAGACTTTTTATAGTCTGCCGTATGAGGATATACACCGAAGAGTTTTTTATCAAGCGTACGTTTTTTTACTCCGTAATGATAATAAAGACCTGCCTGTGCACCCCAACATATATGCAGGGTACTGTGAACGTGGGTTTTACTCCACTCCATAATCTCGCACAGTTCTTCCCAATATTCCACGTCCTCGAATTCCATAAGTTCGACGGGTGCACCTGTAATTATCATACCGTCAAAGGTTTTATCCTTTACATCTTTAAACAGTTTATAAAAGGTAAACAAATGCTCGGCAGACGTATTCTTTGACTTATGGCTTTTAGTATGGATAAACTCAAAATCCACTTGAAGCGGTGAGTTTCCGAGAAGCCGTGAAAGTTGAGTTTCGGTTTCTATTTTTTTAGGCATTAAATTAAGCAAAAGTATTTTAAGCGGACGAATATCCTGCGTAATAGCCCGTTTTTCGGTCATTACAAAAATGTTTTCATCTAAAAGTGTTTTTACTGCGGGCAGGTCATCGGGTATTCTTATCGGCATACTCTCACCCCTTTGAATTTTTTAAAATCTACATATTATCAAGTGCCTGACAAATGTCGGCAATTAAATCTTCGCTGTTTTCAATTCCGCAAGAATAACGTACAAGGTCTGGCGATACGCCTGCATTTTTAAGTTCTTCGTCATTCATCTGACGGTGCGTTGCACTTGCAGGGTGCAGACAGCAAGTCCGTGCATCCGCAACGTGTGTTTCAATGGCGGCAACCTTCAAATTCTTCATAAAACTTTCCGCCGCTTCTCTTCCGCCTTTAATACCAAAACTTACAACACCGCATACACCGTCCGGCAGATACTTTTTTGCAAGTTCATAGTATTTATTATCTTCAAGTGCAGGATATGACACCCACGCTATTCTATCATCGGTTTGCAGATATTTTGCTACTGCAAGGGCGTTTTCACAATGTCTTTTTACTCTTACGTGCAAACTTTCAAGTCCCAAATTAAGTATGAATGCGTTTTGAGGTGCTTGTATGGAACCCAAATCCCTCATAAGTTGAGCAGTTGCCTTATTTATATACGCTCCCTCAATACCGAAACGCTCGGTATATACGACACCGTGATAACTTTCGTCGGGAGTACAAAGACAGGCAAACTTCTCTGGATATTTCGTCCAATCAAATTTCCCAGAATCTACTATACAACCGCCGAGTGCGGCACCGTGACCGTCCATATATTTGGTGGTAGAATGGGTTACAATATCGGCTCCCCACTCGAAAGGACGGCAGTTTATAGGCGTTGCAAAGGTATTATCAACTATCAAAGGTACTCCGTGAGAGTGTGCTGCTTTTGCAAACTTTTCAATATCAAGAACCGTAAGTGCAGGATTTGCTATCGTTTCACCGAAAACCGCCTTAGTATTCGGTTTAAACGCACTGTTTAATTCTTCTTCGGTACAGTCGGGAGAAACAAAGGTAAAATCTATTCCCATACGTTTCATAGTTACGGCAAACAGATTATAAGTACCGCCGTAAATGGAAGAAGATGACACTATATGGTCACCGCTTGATGCAATATTAAAGACAGCAAAAAAGTTTGCCGCCTGACCTGATGAGGTAAGCATAGCCGCCGTTCCGCCCTCCATATCGCAGATTTTAGCGGCTACGGTATCATTAGTAGGATTTTGCAGACGTGAATAAAAATATCCCGATGCTTCAAGGTCAAAAAGTTTTCCCATATCGGCACTTGTTTCATACTTAAATGTTGTACTCTGGATAATCGGTATTTGGCGTGGCTCACCGTTTTTTGGGGTGTATCCGCCCTGAACTCATTTGGTTTCTATTTTATAATCACTCATAAATAACCCTCACTGATTTAAAATATATATATTAAAGTATACACATTTTTTAAATATTCGTCAAGTGCAAACGGTACTATATTTTAAAACATTTTTAAATATGAAAACAAGCAGCCACCTGACGGCGACTGCTTATGTTCACTTAAATATTAAGTTTTAATCTTTCTTAAAAAATCCCATTACGTCGCCGAAAGCCTCGTCCTCATCGTCTGACGATACATCGCCGATAAGAGCCGCAAGGTCATCATTCTTATCTTTCTTCTTATCATCGCCAAGACCTGTTGCAACAACGGTAACACGAATAGTATCTTCAAGGCTATCATCAAGTTGGGCACCCCAAATAATGGTAGCATCTGGATGAGCCATATCGGAAATAATCGACGAAGCAATTTCAACCTCTTCAAGACCGATATCCTCTGAACCTGTGATACTGATGATAACGCCACGTGCATTGTCCATAGAGGTCTCGATAAGCGGACTTGTAATAGCCATACGTGCCGCCTGCTCTGCCTTATCACGACCGGTAGCGATACCGACACCCATATGTGCGTATCCTGCATCAGCCATAATAGACTTAACGTCCGCAAAGTCAAGAATTACAAGTGCTGTAACGTTAATAAGTTCGGATATACTCTGAACGCCCTGACGGAGAACGTCATCCGCAATATTAAATGCGTTTTTAAACGTAATCTTCTGTTCGGATACAAACTTCAAACGCTCGTTGGGGATTACAACAAGGCTATCAACCTGTTCGCCAAGTGCTGCGATACCGGACTCTGCCTGTGTCATACGTTTTTTACCCTCAAAAGCAAAGGGCTTCGTTACTATACCTACCGTAAGAATACCGAGTTCTTTAGCAATTTCTGCTACTACGGGAGCGGCACCTGTTCCTGTTCCTCCGCCCATACCGGCAGTTATAAATATCATATCTGCACTGCGTATTGCTGTGGCTATCTCGTCACGTGATTCCTCTGCGGCTGCCCTACCGTTATCGGGATTACCGCCGGCACCCATACCTGACGTTGTTTTATCGCCTATTTGGATTTTCTGGTCCGCCTTTGATAAAAACAGTGCCGCCTTATCGGTATTGATTGCTACAAATTCAACACCACGAACTCCTGCCGCTACCATACGGTTTACGGCATTACCGCCGCCGCCGCCTACGCCTACAACCTTAATTTGAACTACGTTTTCCATTTCTTCTGCTACTTCGAATGGCATTTTTTATTCCTCCGTCTTTATGTAAAATCTATAAACTTTTAAGTACACACCATAATATTAACATATTAAAAATCAAATTTCAATAGTTTTATTACAATTTTGTAATATTTTTTTATTCGAGTTGGCACTGAGTAAACGAGCCCTCGCTTTTACTGCTTGTCCACATACTTAAATTTATCTTTCCCGTCTTGCCTTCTTCGATATTTTTTATCATACCGCAAAGGTGGGCTATTTTCTTGTCAATATTCTCTTTTGTGCCAAAAGTCACGTCAAACCGAGAATCCACTCTGACACTTATATCATATATATTGGTAACGTCAATTCGGTTTATTGTTATATTAGAACTTCTTAATTTTTCTATCAGTTCATTTGCCAAATCATACGTTGATTCCTTTTCGTATACAACCTGTTCGCCCGTCTTACATTTAACACCGTTTGCCCGTATTTCAAAGACGTTTTGCGGTAATTCGTTATACGCTCCCAAAACAAAGTTTTTATCACTTACAACATAATACTTACCGTAAACATTATAACAGGCGTATTCATTTGCATCTTTAAATTTAATACTTATGGTATCGGGAAGTGTTCTCTTTATTGTAACCTTATCAATGTAAGGCAGTTTTTTTCGTAATCTTTTTTCAAGTTTACTCTCACTTAAAGCAAACAAATTATCGTCTTTTGTTATTTTACTTGCCTTAATTATCTCCTCGTTACTGTAAATCTTACTGCCCGACGCTGTAACATGCTTTATGGGAAAAAGCACCGTAAGAGAAAGAACTGCAAAAACGGCAAGTGAAAAAATAAGAAAAAAAACAAAACCGATTGCAAGTCTTCTCCTACGTATTTTTCTTCTTCGCAGTTTCCGACGCATTGCGACATCATCTATTTTATCCGCCATTTTTACACCTCTTCAAATTTCATTCTTCCTCGTATATATCTGCACCGAGCATCGTAAGTGCCTTTGGCAGTCCGTCATATCCTCTTTTTATATGATGTATCTTATCTATTACCGTCATACCGTTTGAGGCAAGTGCCGCTATTACCAATGCGGCACCGCCACGCAAATCAGTACATTCGCAGGGTGCCGCAGAAAACTCGTCTACACCCTCTATAATCGCTACCCTGCCCTCTGTTTTAATCTTTGCACCAAAACGTTTTAGTTCGTCTATATACTTAAATCTGTTTTCAAATATATTTTCGACGAAAACCGATGTTCCGTTTGAAAGGGCGAGCATAGTAATCAAAAGAGGTCCTGCATCTGTCGGAAAACCGGGGTATACAAGTGTCCTTACGGTAGGCACCCTCTGTAATTTTTCGGGGGCTTCAAAAAGTATGTTTCTACCCATGGGCACTACCTTACAACCCGCTTCCCTGAAAACCGATATAACCGACACAAGATGTGACGGCATAGTATTTTTAAGTGTTATTTTTCCGCCCGTTACCGCCGCCGCCGCCATATAGGTAACTGCACAAATTCTATCGGGTATAATGCTATGCGATACGCCGTGTAGTATTTCAACTCCGTGAATAACTACCGTATCGGAACCGCAACCGTATATCCTTGCTCCTGCACTGTTAAGAAAATCTGCAAGGTCGCTTATTTCAGGCTCTTTTGCGGCATTATGTATTACGGTAGTTCCGTTTGCGGTTGCCGCCGCCAAAATTATATTTTCGGTACTTCCGACACTTGGAAAGGACAAATTGATTTCGCAACCTATTAGCCCGTCGTATGCAGTGCAATAAAGCAAACCGTGGTCTTCGTCTACCTCACACCCTAATTTTTGAAGGGATGATATATGAATATCAATGGGTCTTGGTCCTAACTCGCAACCTCCCGGACTGCTTATTACCGCCTTGCCCATACGACCTAGTATTGCACCTAAAAACACCACCGAAGAACGCATTTCACGCATAAGGTCATCGGGAATATTGTAATTTTTGACATTTGACGAGTCTACCGTAAGTGTATTACCCGTCATTACACATTCGCAACCCAAATGTTTTAATATTTTAATAGAAGT
>CALGCE010000127.1 GCA_937884625.1 uncultured Clostridia bacterium | reverse complement strand
GGAAAATCCGCCCTCAAAAACCGAGTTTGGATTATTCTTGTTAGGCTAAAGAGGTGTTATGTTGAAAAGTTTCGAGATAGGCAAAAATGATGCAGGACAACGTCTTGATAAGTTTATAACAAAAGCGTGTCCGAATTTACCGCAGACGCTTATGTACAAGTATATACGAATGAAGCGAATAAAGGTAAATTCAAAACGTGCACAGATAAATACAAGACTTGTATTGGGAGATAAAGTGGATGCATATATAAATGACGAGTTTTTTGCACCAACAGAGCCTAAATACGACTTTTTGAATGCACCTGCAAAATTAAACATAGTATATGAGGACGAAAATATACTTTTGGTTGATAAAAAGCAGGGGCTTTTGGTTCACCCCGATGAAAACGAGTACCGTGACACACTGATAGGAAGAATACAACATTATTTGTATGATAAAGGCGAATATAATCCGCTTGATGAAAACAGTTTTAAACCTGCCCTTGCAAACAGAATAGACCGCAATACGGGTGGTATAGTAATAGCGGCAAAAAATGCACAGGCTTTGAGAATAATCTGCCAAAAAATCAAGGACAGAGAAATAGATAAACGGTATCTTGCGGTTGTACACGGCACGCCAAAAAAAGAGACCGCTACGCTTTGCGGGTATCTTGAAAAAAATGAGGATAAAAATAAGGTTTATCTATTAAGTAAAAAGACCGATTCTGCACGTACTATAAAAACGAGATATAAAGTTTTGCAGAGCAAAAACGGTTTTTCACTGCTTGAAATAGAACTGCTTACGGGACGTACCCATCAAATAAGGGCACATATGGCGTCCATTGGTCACCCTCTTTTAGGTGACGGCAAATACGGAAAACTTAGCACTGATAAAAAATTAGGTTTTGACAAACAAGCCTTGTATTCGTATAAAATAAGTTTTTATTTCAGTACCGATGCAGGTATTTTAAACTACCTAAACGGTAAAACCTTTACTGTAAATGAGGTATGGTTTGCAGATAAACTTTTCACGGAAAATTATAAGAAAAAATTAAAGCCGTAAAACGTTTTGGAAATCTTTGGAGGAACTATATGGAAAAAGAATTTAAGAGTTGTTGTTTTACGGGTTACCGTCCGTCAAAGTTTCCGTTTTTGCTCGACGGTAAAAACAGAGATTATAACGACTTTGAAAATAAACTTACCGAAACGGTATTTAACCTAGCAGAAAACGGGTGTTTGACCTTTTACAGCGGTATGGCAATGGGGTTTGACCTAATAGCCGCAGAAACTGTATTGTTTGTAAAACGTGCCTATAAAAAAGCGTCAATAGAACTTGTTTGTGCAATACCCTTTATTGAACAGACTTCAACTTATACTCCCGATTGGTTGAAACGCTATAACGCCGTACTTAAAAAGGCGGATAATGTAATCCTTATATCCGATAACTATTTTAAAGGATGTTACAGGAAAAGAAACGAATTTATGGTAAATAACAGCGACACCGTTGTTACTTGGTTTGACGGCAAATCAGGAGGTACAAAAAACACCCTTGCTTACGCACAAAAAAGCGGACGTGAAATTATAAACCTCAATGAAGAAGAAAAAGAAGTAAGATATGAATACTGTTATGAAATAATAGACGATGATGAATAAAGGCGAAGATAAAATGAATGAAGAAACACTTTACAAAAATTTTTCAAAAAATTTGGCAAGTATCAGGAAAAAGAGCGGTCTTACTCAGGCAGAACTTGCAGAAAAACTAAATTATTCGGATAAGTCAGTATCAAAATGGGAGCGTGGTGAAGGAATACCCGACCTTTATAACACCGTAAAAATAGCCGAACTTTTCGGCGTTACGGTAAGCGACCTTATCGAGAGCAAAGAAATTAAAAAACCCGTTATGTTACGAAATAGGTTTATTATAACGGTACTGTCAATAGGCGTGTCTTGGCTTTTAGCGGTAATACTATTCTTTGTATTTGAACTTTTTATGCCTGACTTTAAATCCTTTATTTTCTTTATATACGCCGTACCCGTAAGTTGTATAGTGTCGGTGGTCTTTTCTGCTGTATGGTGGAATAGGATATGTCAGTTTTTTTCGGTATCTTCACTTATATGGGCGGTTGCAATGTGCGTTGTAATAACGGTTAAAATACCAAAAATAGCACTTATTTTTACCGTCGCCGCCGTATTACAGGTAATGACGGTACTGTGGTTTTTAATGAAAAAACAAAACAAGTAAAAACACACAAAAGAGACTGTAACGAAATAAAAATTTCGTTACAGTCCCTTTTTATATTTTTAAAAGTCAACTAACTTATTTTAAGTTGCAATCTGATTTTGTCGCTTATCATTGCTATAAACTCGGAATTTGTAGGCTTTCCTCTGTCATTTTGAATGGTATATCCGAAATATGAATTAAGTACGTCTATATCTCCCCTGTCCCAAGCAACCTCTATGGCGTGTCTGATTGCACGTTCTACCCTTGAAGAAGTGGTATTGTGCTTTTTTGCAACCGTCGGGTACAACAGTTTTGTTACCGAATTAATTATTTCACTGTTTTTAATGGATAACATTATCGCCTCACGCAAATAGTGATAACCTTTTATATGAGCAGGGACTCCTATTTGATGTATAATTTCGGTTATCATAAGTTCAAGTTGCGGGTCGGTTACAACATTATCCTTTACAACTACGGGCGACACTTCATTTCTCCACCCCGAAAGTTGAATTACCCGTTCTGCCATAGTGTTTACGTCAAACGGTTTTAAAAAATAATAACTCGCTCCTGCATCAAGCGTTTCCTTTTCAAGTCTTGGGTTATCAAAACTTGACATTGCCATTACCATCGGTCTTTCTCTCTCACTCATACCCTTAATCCCACCGAGTACACCTAAAATGTCAAGATTTGGCATAAATACATCTGCAATGACAACATCAGGCTTTACTGCCTTTGTTTTATCCAACAAACGTTGACCGTCCTTTTCACAAAGCGACACTTCCATACCGTATCCTTTAAGTGCTTTCGCACAATTCTGCCCTAATTCCGTTGAATCGTCAGCAATCACTACTTTTAGTTTCTTTTCCATGAAAATTCCTCTCTTTCAAAATAGTTTTTGCAAGAACTTCATTAATTTCTTTATATGCTTTTTTAAATCTATCTATAATTTGTTCTTTATTTTCAGTCATGGCAATTGTTAATTGTATCATAGGTGTATTGATTTA
>CALGCE010000126.1 GCA_937884625.1 uncultured Clostridia bacterium | reverse complement strand
GATATTGCCTTTAAAATTATTCCTGTCATAATCAGTTAGTCTGCGACTTTTCAAAAGAGCCGCCACTGTACTTTTTATAATCTTCATATCTTTTTATAGTGTCATATTTGCCTGTCGAACAGTCTATTTCTATATCACGGTATTTGATATAATCGCCGTCTTTTGCCTTGATTTTAACAAGGGCAGTCATGGTTTTATCGGTCGATGTAAGACCTTTAAAGGTATAAGACGAAGCGTCGGCAAAAGACAGAGTTTCACTTTCTTTTATCAACTTACCATCCTGCCAAATTGATACAGTTCCCGTACTTGCCTTGAAATCGGAAGGTAGGTCGATACGAAGGTCAAAACTGTAATTGGTAACACCCGTACTTACATAAATAGTAACGGTTGTACCCTCTGCAACCTGTGAAGATGAATTTGCATCAGGACTTTGGGTAATAACATATCCTGCATCGTAAAATTTATCTTTTGATGTAAGGTCACGCTTTTCAATTGCAGGTACTAAACCTAACTTCTTTATATCGGATACGGCTTTTTCTTCTTTAAGACCTACAACATTCGGTACGTCTACCATTTTAGTCTTTTTTCCTGCACTTACAAATACCGTAATTTTAGTACCTTCCGCAACGACGGTGGTTCTTGCAGGTTCGGTTTTTACTACAAGTCCTGCCTCAATATCGTCATCTGCAACCTCGTTGATTTCGGTAACAAAGCCTTTGGATTTAAGTTCTGATACTGCATAAGATTCGGTTTTGCCGTATACGTCGGGGACCTTGATGGTTGATTTACCCATACTTACATAAAGGGTTATCTCCGCACCCTTTTTGAGTTTCTTACCGTCGGACGGGTCTTGTTTGAATATGTAACCGTAATCATATTCGGAATCGTAATCCCATTCTTCTTTGAGTACAAAGTTTTCGTTGTATTCTTCATTGTTTTTAACTTCTTCAAGCGTCTGTCCTATAAACTTCGGACACGCTATTTCATCGCCCGTACTTGAAAACAGACGGGGGATAAATATAATACCGAGTACGATAATTGCTATAATAAGAGTTGCCGCAATACCTGCAAGTATCGGTATCATATTATTTTTTTCTTTTACTTCCTCCTCATCGTATTCGTCATCGGAAACGGCAGATGCAGGAGTAGATGAAACAACATTACTTACATACTTTGTAGGTGAATTATCTACAAAGTACGAATAATCAAAGGTAGCAGACGGGTCTTTTTTAAATCTCTCGACGTCACAGAGCATTTCTGCCGCCGACTGATAACGGCGTTCGAGAGTTTTCTGCATAGCGTGCATGGTTATCTGTTCAAGACCGAGCGGAATAGAACCGTTTATCTCGGTAGGAAGTTGAGGGTCACGTTGAAGTTGCATAATGGCAACCGATACCGCACTGTCCGCCTGAAACGGCAATTTACCTGTAAGCATTTCGTAGAGCATAACGCCTACTGAATAAATATCCGCCTTTTCGTCGGTCTTTTCGCCCCTTGCCTGTTCGGGACTTATATAATGTACCGAGCCTATTGCCTTATCGGTAATGGTACGCTGTTCGCTCCTTGCAAAACGGGCAATACCAAAGTCGGTAACCTTAATGGTACCGTCCGACAAAACCATAATATTCTGCGGTTTAACATCACGGTGGACTATTCCCTTATCGTGGGCGTGTTGTAATCCTTTAAGTATCTGAACGGTAAAGTAAACTGCATCTTTCCAACGCAGACTGCCCTGACGTTCTATATAC
>CALGCE010000125.1 GCA_937884625.1 uncultured Clostridia bacterium | reverse complement strand
TCAGTTTCACAGATAAGTTCTGACACAAATTCAAATACAGATAATTCAAACAGTTCAATAGAAAGCACTGTAACATCCGAAGAAACTTCTGTTCCTTCAACAGCACCGGATCCTACAGTTGCGCCGACACCGGAGCAGACACCAGAACCGGAGCCTGTGCATGTACATTCATATTCAACAATTTATGGAAATGAGGGTGCTGATACAATTAATAATAAAGGAGTAAAGTAAATGAAGGTTTTAATTTTAAATGGTAGTCCAAGAAAAAATTTTAATACGGCACAACTTCTCAAAGAAGCACAAAAAGGTTGTGAATCTGCAGGTGCAGAAGTGGAATATTTTAACTTATATGATTACAATTTTAAAGGTTGTATGAGTTGTTTTGCGTGTCAGCGTAAAGGAAGTACAACAAATGGTTTATGTGCAATTAGAGATGATATAAGACCAATACTTGAAAAATGTTTAAATTCGGATGCAATAATATTTGGAACTCCGGTTTATTTTTCCTATCCAACAGGTGTATTTAGAAATTTTATAGAAAGATTAATGTTTGCTAATCATACATATATGGTTGATAAAGAAAAGGGCGGATTAAAAAGAAGATTAGAAAAAATAATTCCAACAGGCGTTATTTTTAAGATGAATTGTCCTGAAGATTTAGCAAATCAAATTAATTATAAAATTATTTTGGAAGAAAATGTTAAATGTTTAAATCATATTATGGGTTATTCAGAAAGTTTATATTCTTATGATACAACTCAATTTGCAGATTTTTCAAAATATAATTGCGACTTGTTTGATGAAAATCATAAAAAAGAAGTTAAAGAAACTCAATTTTCAAAAGATTTAGAAAATGCATTTAAATTAGGTAAGAAATTAACTGAAATATAGGAAGAAATACCTGCTAAAGAGATACTATTATTAGTTCCCATAACTTCAATAGATTGAGCATCAGTAAAATCTAATGTCTTATCAAATGTTTTTGTTTTTAATAGAGATAAAAGACCATTACGAAGATCCCTTTTACTTTTTAAAACTCTAATATCTACTTTTTCACGCATAAATAATAATACTCCTATATGATTATTATATAGACTATGTGACATTATACTATTATTATTTTATTTTGTCAACACCCCGCCGGGGTGGTAAGTAGTAAAATAAAGATTCCAAAGAAGTAAAAAAAAGAAGATCCACATTGAAACCTGTGGTATAATTTAAGTGACCAAACCTAAAAACCGGAGGTAACAATATGAATCGCTTAAATAATAACACATAACACAGGGGACGGTTCTGTGCGTTAACAAAAAGTGGGGGCACAGGTGGACTGTTCTATGCCTTTTTGTGAGAAAGTTTCTATTAAACTGTCTTGTGTTTTTAGGCAGAATATGTTAAACTGTTTATCAGACGTTTTGGGAAACAGGTGTAAATCCTGTGCGAGCCCGTCGCCGTAATGTACTTTTATTACTTTTTACCGTATATCTTTTTGCCACAAAAAGACGAATGCCATTGATTATTTAATCGAGAAGGTCGGTATAAAGTGTACTAAGCCGAAAGACCGACGTCTGACAAACAGCACACTGTCCAAAAAGGAAAAATTGCGAGTGCCGATTTTAAGTGCTGAATATATTTTTAGGAGAAGATTTATTTGACAAAGACAAAAACTTTTAAAAAGATTTTGCCCGAAGTTTTAAGTCTTGTGCTTATTGTGGCTATGGCACTTACTTTGACTTGTTGTGGCGTACAGGAGAACACTTCAAGTGTCGGCAATAATTCCGACAGTGAAGTAACTACGGTCGGTACAGGAGAGAAATCATTTGACTTTACCGTAACCGATAAGGACGGCAATGTAACCGAATTTAAGGTCGATACCGATGCTAAAACCGTGGGCGATGCACTGCTCGAACTGAACCTTATAAGCGGTGACGACAGCGGTGGCAGTTTTTACGTAAAAAAGGTAAACGGTATTACCGCCGATTACGACAAGGACAAAACCTATTGGGCATTTTATGAAAACGGTAAATATGCAACAAAAGGTGTTGACACTACCGAAATTGTAAGCGGTGCAAAATACGGGTTTAAGGTAGAAAAATAATGAAACTTAAAATCTGGGAAATCACACTGTTTCCCCTTTTAGGTGCAGTTATGTTTGCCTCAAAACTTGTTATGGAAGTCCTGCCGAATATACATATTCTCGGTATGCTTATAATAACATTTACGGTTGTTTTCAGGGTAAAAGCGTTAATACCTATTTATATATTCGTCTTTCTTGAAGGTATATTTTCAGGTTTCAATGTCTGGTGGATACCGTATTTGTATATTTGGACGGTACTTTGGGGCGTTACTATGCTACTACCTAAATCAATGCCAAAAAAAATTGCAATACCCGTTTATATGGTGGTGTGTGCATTACACGGATTTCTTTACGGAACATTGTATGCACCCGTTCAGGCACTGTTTTTCGGTCTTGATTTCAAAGGGACGATAGCGTGGATAACAGCAGGTCTGCCGTTTGATGCAATACACGGGATAAGCAATTTCTTTATGGGACTTCTTGTAGTTCCGTTATCCCTTGTATTAAAGCGTACAATTAAAAATTAAAATGCAACACGCTCAGGCGATATGCACCTGAGCGTGTCTTGTTATTTTTTGTTATTTAAAGCCAATTAAATCTTCCCGTAAGAAATGTTACGGTGTTATCTGCAACCGATAAAAGTCCGCCTTCGGTAGTTGCATTTTTCACCTCATCATTGGTAACATAAATATGACATTCTCCGCTTTGTACCGAGGTTATAAAGGGCGTATGACCTGCCAAAACCGCAAGGTCACCCATAGCACCACGAAGGGTTAGTTTTACCGCCTCGCCCTTAAAAAGATTGCCGTCGGGCGAAGAAACGGTCAGCATAAACCTATTCATCATATCTGTGCCTTCTTTGCCTTTTCTACCGCCTCATCAATAGTTCCTACGAACAGGAATGCAGATTCAGGCAAATCGTCGTGTTTACCCTCGATAATTTCCTTAAATCCACGTATCGTTTCACTA
This sequence comes from uncultured Clostridia bacterium, assembly GCA_937884625.1. Taxonomy (GTDB): domain Bacteria; phylum Bacillota; class Clostridia; order Oscillospirales; family Acutalibacteraceae; genus UBA737. Next base: position 3,202 of record CALGCE010000125.1, on the reverse strand, counting down.
AGCGGTACATAAGTACCCTCAATACCCGTAAACTTCTCTGAAACGAAAAACGGCTGTGACAAAAATCTTTGTATCTTTCTTGCACGTTGTACCAAAAGTTTATCTTCGTCGGAAAGTTCGTCCATACCCATAATTGCAATAATATCCATAAGTTCGGTATATCTTTGGAGTATTCTTTGCACTTCACGGGCAACGGTGTAATGTTCTTTTCCCAATATATCGGGAGAGAGTATCCTACTTGTTGATTCAAGAGGGTCAACCGCAGGATAGATACCCTGTGATGCTATACCTCTTGAAAGTACGGTAGTAGCGTCAAGATGTGCAAAGGTGGTAGCAGGTGCAGGGTCGGTAAGGTCATCCGCAGGGACGTATACTGCCTGAACAGAAGTTATAGACCCCTTTTTCGTAGAGGTTATACGCTCCTGCAAAGCACCCATTTCATTTGCAAGTGTAGGCTGATAGCCGACGGCGGACGGCATTCTTCCAAGAAGTGCCGATACCTCGCTTCCTGCCTGTGTGAAACGGAATATATTATCAATAAATAAAAGAACGTCCTGTCCCTGCTTATCCCTGAAATACTCCGCCATAGTAAGCCCTGAGAGTGCAACCCTCATTCTCGCCCCCGGCGGTTCGTTCATTTGACCGTAAACAAGCGAAGTGTTACTCAAAACACCCGACTGTTTCATTTCATTATATAAATCGTTGCCCTCACGGGTACGCTCTCCGACACCCGTAAATACAGACAGTCCGCCGTGTTGTTTTGCCACGTTATTGATAAGTTCCATTATAAGAATGGTCTTACCTACACCTGCACCGCCGAAAAGACCTATTTTACCGCCCTTTGAATACGGACAGATAAGGTCTATTACCTTAATACCCGTTTCAAGTATTTCGGTAGACGTTGCAAGTTCGTCATACTCGGGTGCGGGACGGTGAATATTCCATCTTTCGGCGTTTTCTATTTCGGGTCCGTTATCAACCGTATCGCCTAAAACATTGAATATTCTGCCGAGTGTCTGCTCACCTACGGGTACGCTTATAGCCTTGCCAGTATCGGTAACCTGTGTACCTCTCTTTAAACCGTCGGTAGAGGACATCGCTATACATCTTACGGTATTATCGCCGATATGCTGGGAAACCTCTACCGTAAGGGTTCTGTCCCCTATCGGTATTGTAAGAGCATTACATATTGCAGGTAAATTCCCTTTTTCAAATCTAACGTCAACGACAGGTCCCATTACCTGTGATACCCTGCCGATATTTATTTCTGACAATACATTTCACTCCTTTTATGTGCCGCTTCCGGCTACAATTTCGGTTATTTCCTGTGTTATTGCACCCTGCCTTGCACGGTTGTATTCAAGTTGCAGATTATCTATCATCTGTTGTGCGTTTTTACCTGCCGAATCCATTGCCATACGCCTTGCCGCAACCTCACTTGCAAAACTTTCCCTTACGGCAGAAATTATCTTTCCTGCAACGTACTCATTTACGGCATAGTTTAAAATTTCAAGTTCGTCAGGCTCAAAAATCACACCGCCGTTTCTTTTTTTATCGGGTATTGTTATCGGCAGTACCCATCTAATTTCGGGTGTTTGAGTCATCATTGAAATATAATTGGTGCAGAGTATACCTAGTCTGTCATACTCGCCGCTGCAAAAACTCTCACAAAGTGATTTTGCAAGAATAAACGCATCTTTATACGAATACCCTTCTGCATAAACCGTATCGTGTGAAAAACGCTCACACGCACGTTTACCTATCGGTATAACATCGGCACCCTCAAACTCTCTTAACTTTCTGAATACATTTGCGTTATATCCGCCTGCAAGACCTCTGTCTCCTGCAATAACGATGAGTTTAACCTTTTTATCGCCACGCACTTTTATATAAGGACTTTTTTTACATTCGGGGGACAAAGCCAACATATTTATAATATCGCTTACCGCAATATCGTATTCCCTGCCTTTTAGCATTGCATCATTTGCCCGACGTATCTTTGAAGATGCAACAAGCCCCATTGCCTTTGTAAGATGCAGTGTTGAGTTTACGCTTTTTATACGGGTGCGAAGCAGTTTTGTATTAACTCCCAAACCTTATCACCCCTGCATTTCGGCAAGAGCCTTTTTGAGTGTTTCGATATCGCTTTCCTCATAATAGCCCTGCTCAAAGCGTTTTAGTAAGTCACTGTATTTATTTTCGAGTGTTTCAAAAAGTTTCTGTTCGTAATCCGACACTTCTCCTACGGGTACACTGTCAAGATAACCGTTAATAACTGCGTATACAATTGCTACCTGACAACCTACCGAAACGGGAGAATTACGCTTTTGCTTTAATACCTCGACTATTCTCTCTCCCAAAGCAAGACGTGCTTTGGTATCTGCATCAAGGTCGCTTCCAAACTGTGCAAAAGACTGTAACTCTCTATACTGTGAGTATAAAAGTTTAAGTTCTCCTGCAACCTTTTTCATAGGTTTAAGTTGTGCCGAACCGCCGACACGGCTTACCGATATACCCGGATTTATCGCCGGCATTATACCTGCGTGAAAAAGTTCGGTTTCAAGGAATATCTGACCGTCGGTTATAGATATAACATTTGTGGGGATATACGCCGAAACGTCACCTGCCTGTGTTTCTATTATGGGCAGTGCGGTAATGGAGCCTCCGCCGTATTCGGGTGCCACGCACGCCGCACGTTCAAGCAGACGTGAATGAAGATAGAATACATCACCCGGATACGCCTCACGACCGGGCGGACGGCGAATAAGCAAGGACAGTGCCCTATATGCCACTGCGTGTTTGCTCAAATCGTCATATATAATAAGAACGTCCTTACCCTGCTCTCTGAAATACTCCGCCATAGCACAACCCGAATAGGGTGCTATATATTGAAGCGGTGCCGTTTCAGATGCAGATGCAGATACAATTATGGTATACTCCATAGCACCTGCCTTTGTAAGTTCGTTTGCAAGTTGGACGACAGACGTACTCTTTTGTCCTATTGCAACGTAAATACAAAGAACGTCACTGTTTTTCTGATTAATAATGGTATCTATTGCAATTTCGGTTTTACCGGTCTGACGGTCGCCTATTATAAGTTCTCTCTGACCTCTGCCTATCGGTATCATACTATCTATCGCCTTAATACCCGTCTGCAAAGGAACGCTTACGCCCTGTCTTTCGATAATTCCGGGTGCTTCCT
>CALGCE010000124.1 GCA_937884625.1 uncultured Clostridia bacterium | reverse complement strand
AACAAAAGCCGGTATGATTTCAAGTCCACTTCGTGATAGGTTTGGCGTTATTTGTAAACTTGTATTATCGCTTAATGATGAGAGCCAATAACTGCTTTTAACAATGGGCTTTTCCCCTTCAATAATAATTGGTTCTCCCTGATACTTTTTATAATCGCCACCAGGTTTGTTGTATTTTTCGGCGTTATCTTCAACACCGAACTTGAAATATTCTATTTTTGCAGTACCCTCTACAGGCGTAATCGTTATTTCATTTACGCCTGCAAAGAGGTATACTTTATAAGGGTCTATAGTTTTTTTTGAAACATCTGTTGCGATGTTAAAATAGTATTCATCAAAAGATATTTGCTTTGCGGCAAATTCGTTTCCAAGTCCGTCTACACGATACTTATCGTCGTTTTTCCACATATGCGGAAATTCCAAATGACCTGCTTCTGTAAACGGATTTTTTCCGTTTACAGATATGCCAACCTTAAGTCCGCCTATACTATCGCTCGTCACAATATATGACATGCCCATAGTATAAAGTCCGGGCTCGGAAACGTTTATTGAAAATACAATGGGTTTAGTCTCTAATTCGCAGTTAAGAGGTGCGATAATAGGATTGCAGGCATTGTCCACATCCGCATATTCTTTTAAATAGTCAGCAAAAAAATTATCCGTATTAATATCAATACTGTCATTAAGAACTTGATTATTAACCGTTGATGTATCATCTGCCGATACAATTATTGAACATCCGCAGATTATTGCAAGTACAATTATTATTGCTGTCATCCTTTTTATTAAGAAACTGTTAAACACCATTATTCACCACAAATCTTTTATAAAGATTACTAAATTTTTATTACTTATTTATCCAGGTAACTGAATTAGGATTAGTATCAAATACAGCAATTGCTGTTTCCAATGTTTCTTGAGAAGAAGCATTCTTCTGTCCCTGATTACCGTAATTCATAACCTTACTGTTTGCCTTATAGAAAGTATTACCGGAAACTGTTATACCGTTGGTTACGTTCCAATTCCAAATTACGATATTTCCGTTAGATAAATCAAATGTATTATTCTGTATTGCAAAATTGCTTAAAGAACTTGCAAGGTCGGTACTCCAACCGCAAATATGACATGGGTCACCGCAATTCTGAGGACGCTGTTCGCATAAACCGTAACCGCAATATTGCATAACGTTACCTTTTATGTTAATGTCTTTCATCAAACCTGTAGTTACGAGTTCTTCTCCTCTTTGAATGAAGAACTCTATGCTGTAATTACAATACTGAATTAAGTTGTTTGTGAAATCTATATCTTCATACTTTGAATCTTTAGGACCTTGGAATGTAAGACCTGCATCATAACACTGACTAATCCAACAATTATCAACTTTTACGTTAGAACAATTATTCCAGAACTGAATAGCATTTCCGTATCTTACTTGGTTTTCAGTCTGCCAAGAACCGCCAACCCATGAAATTTCACAATTGGTTATTGTTATATTATCGTTATTATTGTCAGCATCAATAGCATGGGCACCTGTATACTTAATATCAATATTGTCGATAACAACATTATCTACATTGTTTTGAATTGAAAATACAGGTCTGTCAAATCCAATTTCTATATCATAATAGTTTAATTTAGGATTGGTTTCGGAATAGAGATATAAAGTATGATTGCTGTCATCACAGTAGAAATCGTTGACTTTTACAAGGTCACCTATGCTCTTTCTCTTTATTCCTACGCTCTTGCCTTCATCAAATACCACAATGCCTGCATCATCAACAGAAATTTCTATTGACCAAATATTGTCACTGTATGAAGTCCAAGTAGCGTCAGCATAATTCATCGGCGAACCTAAAATTACAGGTTTTGCACCGTTTCCGTATGCACCGTATTGAACACCAGAAACAGCAGCAACAGCATATCCATCTTGTCTGTTGGTATTTTCCTGACGGAAAACAGAACCACGCTCAAACAGAACGGCATCACCGGAATTCAAACCGCTAAACGACCTGAGTTTGTCAAGCGATTTCCAAGCAGTCTGCGGTGTAGTACCGTTTGCACTATCATTACCGTTTTGTGAAATGTAGTATGTAGTTCCCGTAATTGTTAAATTATCGGTTGCGTTTAAAACAGACGATTTAATTGTTTCCTCATTTGATGCAAAGCCGACATATTCATCTATTACAGATGAACTTTCAATATTATCAATAGTTGCATATTTGTTAAATCTAATCCATTCACCGTTTTCAACAGAAACAGTACCAAGCAAATATTTACGCAACATTGACAAATCGGAAGCATCAATTGCCTTTTGTCCGTCAACATAAAGGTCAGCCGCAAGAGTATTAACAACATCATATACTCCAGCCTGATACTTTTTAAGGCGTACCAAATCAAGAAGATCTACAGCACCGTCTTCCTTGACATCACCGGGTATATTGTAACTGCCGGTCAGCAATTTAAGTGATGACGGAATAAAGAAACTGTCATAAGAAAGTGTAGCACCCTGTAAATTATCGGAAATATCACTTGTCAGTGCCATACAATAAATCAGGTTTTGTCCCTCTTTAAGGCTAACAACAACAGGTTCAGAGGTAGACATTTCATTTGCATTTGATGAGCCTTGAATCTTATAGGCATCTGTTCCGTTTACAACCAAAGTTGCATATGGATTACCGTATGTTCCTACGTATGCATCATAAGCATTACTGTCAGCACAATTTACTGCAAATTTTGTTCTGAACTCATAATTGCCTGCTTGGGGTGCATTAACCGCATAAACTGCATATGCACTCTCATTTGTTTTATTTGTAACATCACTGAATGGAATGTGAGCAACAGTGCTGTTTTCGGAAATAACATAACCGTCTAAAGCACCGTTCTCATAAACTTTTTCATAATTGTGCTTATAAACATATTTTGATTCTGCTTCTACGCAATTATATACTGTATCATTTGATGGAATCGCAACATTATCTGAAGTTTTATAACTGAAATTATCAACGCTCATTCGATGACCGTATTTGGTATATTCAGAAAATCCTACGGTACCTGCCTTTTGAAGATTAGAGTCCTCATCATATACTATTTTATTAAATACACTTTTATCAGTAACTACGTTGCCACTATCATCAAAGCATATAAATGAAAAAGTAAGTTGTGTCCTTGTCGAGCTTACGCTATTTACATTAAGTTCAAGGCGATATTTTGAATTGTTGGACGCCCATCTTGCCGGATCGATACTCCAAATTGGTGTACTAGTTGTATTATACAAATACATACCTACACAGGTTGATGCTTCTTTACTATCCAATCTTACAACAAAACGATAACAGTTGTTTGTTGTTGCAGTCGCTCCCTGACAACGTGCTATGAGTACACCACCTTGGTCTGGCTTACCACTCTCGTCACACTTAAATTCTGCCGTTACCGTCTGATTGAGTGAAGTCTCACTTTGAGGACGAACTACAGAAGTATTTTGAACACTACCGGTATTATCAACATCACCACGGTTAGGGGTTTTTCTTTGGAGTAATACTTTATTACCGGATAGCGATACATCTACTGTTGAACTGTTATAATTCCAATTGTTGCCTATTTCTCCGTCTTCACGGTCAAAGTCATCAGTGCAGATAACCGTATCCGGAATAACATATTTAAAGTTGTCATAGATTGCATCTTCTTGCCCTGCACCGTTCTTTGTCATTGCAAGACCTGCAACACCTGCTACCTGCATAGCAGCCTTTGAATCAGAACCGCTTACAACAGCAACAGGAATATTACCTGCTGTAACGTCATAAAGAGTTGCCTTTAAAATAGTAGGAGATACGCCCTGGGCAGAGAATTCAACACGGTATTTGTGCGAATAATTATGTGAATATGTAACTGCTCTACCGCCGTCGTCTAATGCACCAATTGTAAAACTTCCCGTGTAATAATTGATTCTTATATCCGTATTTGAAACCTGTGCAACATAACAGGGATATTTGTTGGCATCGGTTCCATCGGTTTTACGAAGAAGTATATTGGCAAATGAATTGTTTGAAAGTGCACCTAAATTGAGAATATCAACACTTACTGTCTGGTTTATGGCTTTCTCTGATGCAGGTCTCTGTGCCGAGTTCCAACCGCCACTTATATCATGAATGACCAAAGTATTATCAGTCAACTGCTGGGACGGATAACCATCGAATTTAATATACGGTGAAAGCCAACCGTTATTATTATGAATATCGCCGTCTTCACGATTGAAATCGTCTTCAAAAACGTAAATGTCTTCACGTTCAGCAAATGTTGCCGGTTTGTACTGATAATTGAAATTATCAATACTCATATTCAAATTGATTAACTGTTTCAAATATTCATCATAATTATCTCCTCTTCTGCTTATTTTACGAGCATGTTTTAATGCTAATTTCTTTAATTCTTTTTCCGTTAGCTCCAATAACAATACCTTTTTGGGATTCACGTTCT
>CALGCE010000123.1 GCA_937884625.1 uncultured Clostridia bacterium | reverse complement strand
TCTCCTTATCTTGCAAACGGAGCGCCCATAAGAGTTAATAACTCACGAGCCTCTTCGTCCGTTTTTGCAGTTGTGACAAATATAATGTCCATACCACGAACTTTATCAATTTTGTCGTACTCGATTTCGGGGAATATCAACTGCTCCTTAACGCCCATAGCATAGTTGCCACGACCGTCAAAAGCGTTGGGGTTTATTCCTCGGAAGTCACGAACTCTCGGAAGTGCCGTATCGAACAGTCTTTCTACAAATTCGTACATTCTCTCGCCACGAAGTGTTACCTTTGCGCCTATCGGCATACCGGTACGCAACTTGAAGTTTGCAACCGACTTCTTTGCACGACAGGGTACGGCTTTCTGACCTGTGATTTTACCGAGGTCTGAAATAGCGGCGTCGATAACCTTTGCGTTATCCTTTGCTTCACCGCAACCTACATTAATTACGACCTTTTCGAGTTTCGGAATCTGCATGACGCTCTTATATCCAAACTTGGTCATCAATGCAGGAGCAACCGAATTTTTGTATTCGTCCCTAAGCGTTGACATTTGTCATGTTCCTCCTTACTCTAAAACGTCTCTCCGCATTTTTTACAAACACGGTCTTTTTTGCCGTCCTCGTAGAACTTGGTGCCTACTCTGGTCGGCTTGTTGCACTTGGGGCATACTAACTGCACTTTACATGCATAGACTGCACCCTCTGTTTCAATTATTCCCGAAGGGTCGCCGGCCTTTTTGGGCTTAACGTGTTTCTTAACCTTGTTAAGACCTTCAACTATGACCTTGCCCTCTTTGGGACTAACCTCAAGAACTTTACCGGACTTCTTTTTGTCCTTTGCATCTCCTGTCAGGAGTACGACGGTATCACCGGTTTTAATGTGAAGTTTACTCATATTCCTTTTACCTCCCATTAAAGTACTTCAGGAGCAAGTGAAAGAATTTTTGTGTAATCCTTGTCACGTAACTCTCTGGCTACCGGCCCGAAAATACGGGTGCCTCTCGGGTTCTTCTCGTCACGGATAAGAACAGCCGCATTTTCGTCAAATCTGATATACGTGCCGTCATTACGACGAAGACCTTTTGCAGAACGAACTACAACTGCCTTTACAACGTCGCCCTTTTTAACGGTACCACCGGGGGTGGCTTTCTTTACCGAAGCAACGATGACGTCGCCAATGTTGGCATACCTCCTTTTGGAGCCTCCAAGAACCCTGATGCACATAATTTCTTTTGCACCGGTATTGTCGGCAACCTTGAGGTAACTCTGTTGTTGTATCACAGTGGTTTCCTCCTTGTAAGACTACTTAGCCTTTTCAATTATTTCGGCAACTCGCCATCTCTTATCCTTTGAGAGAGGTCTCGTTTCCATGATGAGTACTCTGTCTCCTATACCGCAGGAGTTGTTTTCATCATGAGCCTTTAATCTGATTGTGTTTTTGATAATCTTCTTGTAAAGCGGGTGTTTAACGTTGTCCTCAATTGCTACAACGACGGTTTTATCCATCTTGTCACTTACAACCTTGCCCACTCTCGTTTTACGAAGGTTTCTTTCGCTCATTTAATTTACCTCCCTGCTTTAAGCGTTAGCGCTGTCGCTTAACTCTTTCTCACGTATAACGGTTTGAACACGAGCAATATCTTTTTTGACAGCAACGATACGCATAGGGTTATCGAGCTGATTAATGGCGTGCTGGAAACGCAGGTTAAATAATTCCTCTTTCAGTTTTGCCAACTGCTCGTTGAGTTCAGGTAAAGTGTTTTCTCTGATTTCCTTTGCATTCATTACTGCTCACCACCCGTTTCTTTTGCTACAAACTTACATTTTATAGGAAGTTTGTTGGCTGCAAGACGCATAGCCTCTCTTGCAAGTTCCTCGGACACGCCGCCTATTTCAAACATAACACGTCCGGGTTTAACCACTGCAACCCAATACTCCGGAGAACCTTTACCGGAACCCATTCGGGTTTCAGCCGGTTTCTCGGTTATCGGCTTGTCTGG
>CALGCE010000122.1 GCA_937884625.1 uncultured Clostridia bacterium | reverse complement strand
TTATAAGAAAAATATGTTTGCACTTTTAGGCAAACCGGGTTTCGAAGATAAAAAAGCAGAACTTGAAGCACGTCTTTCAAAATAAATTCTTGCAAAAGCCGTATTTTACGGCATTAATATAAAGGAGTTGTTACAAATGATTAAATTAATCATCGGAAAAAAGGGTTCAGGTAAAACCAAAAAATTGGTAGATTTGGTAAATTCTTCGGCAGAAACAAGTCTTGGAAATGTTGTCTGCATAGAAAAGGGTGATACCCTTAAATTTTCCGTTAGTCATAAAGCAAGACTTATAGATGCTGATTCATACGGTATTTGCGGATACGGCGAATACTTTGGTATGCTTTCGGGCATTAAAGCAGGAAATAATGACGTTACGCATATTTTCGGCGACGCTACTTTGAGAATAGGCAGCCGTGATTATGAAGAATTAGCCTCATTCTTTGAAAGACTTTCAAAAATAGAGGATGTTGAATTTGTATTCACAGTATCCTGCGATGAACAGGAACTCCCTGCAAAGATTTTTGAAATAGCAGAAAAGTGCTGATAAAACAGTAAAAGTTACGCCTGTAAGTCTGTTTTTTGACTTACAGGCGTTTTTTATTTATATTTTTAAAATATTCTCTGTTATGAATTACCGCTTGTGAGTAGGGTTTAAAACCTGCCGCACGGTCGTTATATTCTTGTGCTTTTATGTTGTCGCCTAGTTTACTGTTACACAAATTTGAATACAAGGCGTAAAACCGTAGTCATCAGGAGAAATAAATCCTCCATTTTTGTCATTTCTTTTACAGTCAAGTGCAACATTATACCAGTAAATAGCCTTTTGCCAATCTTCCCTGTCAAAAAAATGTCTTCCTATATCACAACAAATTTCTGCTCGTGGTAAATCGTAGGTAAAACTGCAAAGCAGAGATTTTAGAGCACCGTCACAGTATGCTATATGACGGCATGCATCAATTTTATTTTCAAGCCAAGCCATACTGTCTTTTAGAAAATTTTCAAATACCTCTATTGCATCACTGTATCTTTCGTGATAATAAAGTTCACGCCCATAGTAAAACTGTTGACGTGCATCTAATACCTGACCTTTTTTAATCATATTTTCAAATATTCGCAAATTACGGTCTTTATCTGACGGGTGTAATTTCAAGTGACTAACCGAACATTCACTGTAAATGACACGTCCAAAGGTCTCTATAACCTCGTGTACCGCACCTTTCCATAACATTCCCACATTATTTTTTATAATTCGTTCCCTGTAATATGAAAAAGTAACATTTCCGTTTTCGTCAAATCCCGTATTATATCTCATCATTACAACATTAATATCGGGTGTAAAATTATTTTTAAGATTTTTAAACTGCTCTCTGTCTTCATCCTTTAAAACATCGTCGGCATCTAACCACATCAGATATTCACATTTTGCCTTGCTAAAAGCAAAATTTCTTGCTACTGAAAAATCATCTACCCAAACAAAATCAAATACTTTATCGGTATATTTATAAGCAATCTCTTTGGTACTGTCGGTCGAGCCTGTATCAACTATTATTATTTCGTCCACTAAATCAAAAACGGATTTTAAACAACGGTCAAGCACATCTTCTTCATTTCGGACAATCATACACAAACTAACGGTAGGCATAAAATAATACTCCTTTAATGAGAGGATTCGGCAAAAATGCCGAATCCTCCTGTAAATTTACTGCATAACATTAAAGCATTTAAGCAACGCTTAATGATACGTCGTCTAAATCCACTGTTTGACCGCCTGCTGCCTGAGAAGCAAACTCAATACGTGCAGTTACCGCATCGGCAGGAGCAAGGGTTGTTATGCCCTGATAACTGTTAAACACCCTGCTTCCGCTTACCATATCAAGTTGTCTTATGGGAATTGTAAGTGCTGTGGTGGGTTCACCCTGTGCATTAAGGAATGTTACAGTTGCAGTAAGACCTACCTGACTGCCCTCTCCTCTTGCGTTAAAAGAGAGCCTGTAATAGTTGTTGGGCTGTATTGCTACATTCTGAGATAAAACAGCACCGTCTGACAGACTAACTGATGAATTACCCGTATAAACTCTGCCCGAACCGGTAGTCTGCGAAACAAGAGTTTCGTCATTTGCTACCCAATTTGTAGGCACGTTTCCCGTAAATGCTTCCATTCCGCCGTTTGTGACCATTTCGCCCATAGAGGCACTTGGTCCTGTCGGACCCGTTGCACCGGTGGGACCTGTTGGTCCTGTCACACCCGTTGCACCTGTCGGTCCCGTAGAACCTGTGGCACCTGTTACGCCATCAATACCTGTTGCACCCGTAGCACCTGTTGGTCCGGTTATTCCATCTGCACCTGTGGCACCCGTAGCACCAGTAGGACCGGTAACACCGTCGGCACCTGTTGGTCCTGTTGCACCTATGGGACCCGTTGCACCCGTAACGCCGTTAGCCCCTGTGGCACCGGTGGCCCCCGTAGCACCGGTGGCTCCGTTTTCACCTGTGGCACCTCTGGCACCGGTGGGACCTGTGATTCCGTTAGCACCCGTAGCACCGGTAGGACCTATAAGACCTGTTGCACCCGTTATACCTGTTGCACCCGTTGCTCCTGTGGCACCGGTGGGACCTACTGTACCGTCGGCACCGGTAGGACCAATTGCACCTGTGGCACCCGTAGAGCCTGTCGCTCCCGTAGGACCGGTAACACCTCTCGGTCCGGTTGGTCCTGTCGGTCCTATAATAGCAGAAGGACAACAATGTGGCCAAAAAGCAGAATTATTGCCTGTTTGCTCTGCACTAAAATTTTGTGAAGAGCATGAATACTTGTTCACTTTTGCATTTCCTCCAATAAAAATATTGCCTCCGCCTCTTTCGAGGACAAAGAGGCCTACAACATTATATGTCTGCAAAAGGTTTAGGGTTAATTATATAAATCGTTTAAAGGATAGAAGGCAAAAAATAAAGGTTCTGTATAAAATAAAAGGAACCGCCGATAGCAATTAAATTATCGACGGTTTTGTTATATTTCGTCGGCGAAACCGACACCTTACTTATTACATTTTACCTATTACTTATTACTTCCCAAAAATCCCTTATATTAAGCGATAAGTAAAAACTAAAAGGTAATAAGTAAGAAGTAAAAATCCCTCTCACTTGCGTTCGAGGGATTTTTGGCTGGGGAATAGGGATTCGAACCCCAACAAACAGAGTCAGAGTCTGTCGTGCTACCGTTACACAATTCCCCAAAATATCGGGCAGAGTTAATTATATACTAACTATGCCCTTATGTCAAGTGAAAATACAGGTTTTATGCGATAGTTACCGTACAGGTTAAAACAACATAGCCGATATAGACCGCCAAAAGCAAAATGCCTTGTATACGGCTGAACTTTTTAGTTATAAGTGACGGCACAAGCGCAATAACGCCTACCAAAAGACAGGCGGGTAAATCGATATAAGCAGAGCTCGGTTTTATAGGCAGACTCTTACCCGAAATTATCGCACTAAGCGGCATTATTAAAGTTAAGTCCATAATATTTGCGCCTATTATATTGCCAACAGACAATTCCGACTGCTTTTTAACAACCGCCGTTACGGTTGTTATAA
>CALGCE010000121.1 GCA_937884625.1 uncultured Clostridia bacterium | reverse complement strand
TATGGACGGTTTCGGTCAAACCGAATCGACTATGATTATAGGCAACCTTATCGGTATGCAACATAAATTAGGCTCTATGGGTAAACCTGCACCTATTTATGATGTTGACCTTATTGATGAAAACGGCAACACCGTACCGATAGGCGAAACGGGAGAAATCGTTATAAACGTCAAAAACGGTGCTCCCTGCGGACTGTTTACGGGATATTATAAAGACGAACAAAAAACCAAAGAAGTATGGCACGACGGATATTACCATACGGGCGACTCTGCTTGGCGTGATGAGGACGGTTATTATTGGTATGTAGGCAGGGTTGATGATGTAATCAAGTCATCAGGCTACCGCATAGGACCGTTTGAAATAGAAAGCGTTATTATGGAACTCCCTTACGTTTTGGAATGTGGCGTATCTGCCGCTCCCGACGAAGTAAGAGGACAGGTAGTAAAGGCAAGTATCGTACTTGTAAACGGCACTACCCCCACAGAAGAACTTAAAAAGGAAATTCAAACCTACGTTAAAACACATACGGCACCGTATAAATATCCCCGTATTGTTGAATTCCGTGACAGTCTGCCTAAAACTGTCAGTGGAAAAATACAGCGAAATCTGCTATAATTTTAAAAAAAGTCTTGACAAATTAAAAAAGCAGTGGTAATATATCATTTAATTAAAGACTTTGACGAAGAGTGTATAAAAATACGTCCTTGCCAAAACATTCAAATCTCAGTTCAAATTTAAATGCTTTGGCATCAGAGAAATGACGGTCGGTGCAAGTCATCGGAAACGGTTTTTATATTTGTAGCTTCCGAGTTGGGAAGAAGAACGGGCAAAAAGCCTTAGTAGAACTTCTCCGTGATTGCTGCGTAAAGGCATAAGGGTTGTCAGACCCTGAGTGGCAGTTTTTTACTGCAATTTGAGTGGTACCGCGGGTGTTTAAAATTATCACACTCGTCTCAAAGTTATCATTGCTTTGGGACGGGTGTTTTTGTATGCCCGTTCGGAAAGGTTGAGAGTTATGGGACAAAATAACGGTCTTGATTTTAAAATCAAAGAAATGTCTTCAAGAATTCGTGAACTTCGTGAAATTACGGGTTTTACCACAGAGCAAATGGCTCAAAAAACCGACGTAAGTATAGAAGAATATATAAAATGTGAGAACGGCGAGGCAGACCTTAACTTTGCCTTTATCTACCGTTGTGCAATTGCTTTCGGCGTTAACGTGACCGATATTATTGAGGGTGTAAGTCCGACTTTAAAATCTTATACCTTAACAAGAAGCGGTCAGGGTCAAAAAATTGACCAGGCACACGGAATGGTATACTACAATTTGGCATCTGCCTTTAAAAACAGAATAGCAGAGCCCTTGTACGTTTGCAGTTCGTACAGCGAAGAAGCACAAAACAAGGATATAGAACTTACAACCCACTCGGGTCAGGAATGTGATATTGTGGTATCGGGTCACCTTAAAGTACAGGTGGGTCGCCATCAGGAAGTTTTGGGACCGGGTGACAGTATATACTATGACAGTTCAACACCTCACGGTATGATTGCCGTAAACGGTGAAGACTGCGTATTTTACGCAATAGTGTTAAACCCGACGGGCGAACCTATACCCGAACTTACAAATGCGGTTGAGAATACCTCATTAAAGGAAGAAAAGCCGACTGTAAAGGATACAAAAAAGCGAATTTACCACAAGTTTATAGATACAGAAGTTGACGAGAACGGTACGCCCGTAAAAATTGAGTTTAAGAATGAGGATAAATTCAATTTTGCTTTTGATTTGGTAGATGCACTTGCAGAGCGTGAGCCACAAAAACTTGCAATGCTACATATATCAAGAGATATGACCGAACGCCGTTTTACCTTTAATGATATGAAAAAAGCATCCAATCAGTGTGCTAACTATTTCACATCTTTGGGGATTAAAAAGGGCGACAGAGTTATGCTTTGTCTTAAACGCCATTATCAGTTCTGGTTTTGTATGTTGGGACTTAACAAACTCGGTGCCATTGCAATACCTGCGGTAAATCAACTTCAAGAACACGATTTTGAATACCGTTTTAAATCTGCCGGTATCAGTGCAGTTGTCTGTACTGCCGACGGCGACACTGCACACCAGATGGACTTGGCGGCAAAAAAATGTCCCGAACTTAAAACAAAACTTATCGTAAATGGCAAACGTGACGGTTGGAAAAGTTTTGATGACGAGTATGTTTTATATAGCACTCACTTTAAGAGAACTGCTGAGTCTCCTTGCGGTAACGACCCTATGATTATGTATTTCACGTCGGGTACTTCGGGTTATCCCAAGATTGCAACGCATAATCATAAGTATCCGTTAGGTCATTTTCATACCGCAAAGTATTGGCATCACGTTGACCCTGACGGACTTCATCTTACAATTTCCGATACCGGTTGGGCAAAGGCTATGTGGGGTAAACTTTACGGTCAGTGGCTATGTGAGGCGGCAACCTTTGTCTATGATTTTGACCGTTTTGATGCAAGTGAGATACTTCCGATGTTTGCAAAATATCATATAACCACATTCTGTGCACCTCCCACCATTCTTAGAATGATGGTAAAGCAGGATATATCAAAATATGATTTTTCATCGGTTAAACATATGACTACGGCAGGAGAAGCACTAAATCCCGAGGTTTACCGTCAGTTTAAAAAGGCAACGGGACTTAAAA
>CALGCE010000120.1 GCA_937884625.1 uncultured Clostridia bacterium | reverse complement strand
GTTATTTTGGGAACCAACCCCAATGCTGTTTTCTCATGCAGAAGATGCGTTGTCGAATCTACTAACGGTGGTGTAGATACTTTATTTACAGAAGGTGAGTTAAACAAAGTTGTTATTCCTACTCCTACAGGTAATATTGAACAAATCAAAAATCGAATATCATATGAAGGATGGCGTCATGAAAACTAAATTTGAAGGCTCTAATGTATATAATCTGACGACAGCAGATAAATCCCCTTCTTTAATTAGATCTATAGATAATTCATTATTTTATGAACACAAATGTACAGCTTCCTACAATATCAAGAAAGTGCTTAGGATAGAAATTATAACAATTAAATAGAGAATATTATGGCAGACTATAAAAACACTATAAAAACGCTTGAAGAACAGTCCGACCCCGTTGTTACGAATACGGCAGGAGAAACCTTGACTACTGTACCTAAAAACGGCGATATAGTGATAATTGCATCTATCAACAAAGATGCTACCGTTATAAACGTGGACGAAAAAAAGAAAAAAGCCTACGTTATGTCAGGCTCAATGAAAATGTGGGTTCAGTTTGATGATTTAAGGCGTAAAAAAGGCTCTAAATCGACCGAAATCAAGAAGACAAGAAATGTTACGGGTCTTTCTTCAAAAGCACAAAGGAAAGTTTCGGGAGAAATTGACATCAGGGGTATGGCGTCGGACGAGGCTATTATGGAACTCGATAAATATATAGATAACGCCGTACTGTCGGGAATAGGTACCGTTACCATCATTCACGGTAAGGGAACAGGCGTTTTGCGAGCGGCGGTACATTCGTATCTGCGTTCTAATAAATGCATAAAAACTTTCAGAGTAGGACTTTTCGGAGAGGGAGAAAACGGCGTAACAATAGCAGAACTTAATGATTAACGGCAAGTCATAGAATATTTCTATGACTTGCCGTTATTAGTTTGTACTTATAAAGATTTTATTACTTTTTTATCTGTTTCTTCGGTTATTCTTGAAATAAAATCGTCAACGCTCATTGAACCGAGGTCGCCGTTTTCTCCACGCTGCCTTACCGATACCGTACCGTTTTCAACCTCACTGTCGCCTATTATACACATATACGGCAGTTTTTCAAGACGAGCCTCTCTTATCTTATAACCTATCTTTTCGTTTCTTGCGTCAATCTCTACCCTGATACCTTTTTCTTCAAGTTTATTCTTTACTTCGTAGGTGTAATCAAGGTGACGGTCTGCAAGGCTTAAAAGTCTTACCTGTGTAGGCGACATCCATAGGGGAAGTGCACCTGCATACTTTTCTATCAGCAACGCCAACGTACGTTCATAACAACCGATTGAAGTACGGTGTATGATATACGGGTTTTTCTTTGTTCCGTCACGGTCGGTGTATTCCATACCGAATTTTTCTGCAAGCATCTGGTCTATTTGAATGGTTATAAGCGTGTCTTCCTTGCCGAATACGTTTTTAATCTGTATATCAAGTTTCGGTCCGTAGAACGCCGCCTCGCCGATACCGATTTTATAAGGTATTTCAAGATGGTCGAGTATCTTTGCCATAACGCCTTGTGCTTCGTCCCACTGTTCGGGAGTGCCTATATACTTGTCCTTATCGTCAGGGTCCCACTGTGAGAAACGGTAGGAAACATCTTCGTAAAGTCCCAAAGTTTTGAGCATAAAGGTCGTAAGTTCAAGGCATGACCTGAATTCGTCCTCTAACTGCTCGGGTAGACACATTAAATGTCCCTCCGATATGGTAAACTGGCGCACCCTTATAAGACCGTGCATTTCGCCCGAGTCTTCATTTCTGAAAAGGGTGGAAGTTTCGTCATAACGAAGTGGCAGGTCACGGTAGGAACGGGCACGGTTTAGGTATGCCTGATATTGGAAAGGACAGGTCATCGGACGGAGTGCAAAACATTCTTTTGTTTCATCATAAGAAGCGATATATGCCGAAAGAATTTTCTTTGCATCCTCTTTTTCAATGTTTTCCGGAAGCTCAAATGCCCCGTCAAACAGTGAATCGAAGAAGTAGCTGATATAATCCTTGACGTCCGCCCACTTTGAAATATCCTTCCTCGGCTTCGGGGTGTCTCTGTCTATTGAGAATATTTCCTTTGCGTATGCCTTATCGGCAGAGATGAGATTATATAACTCTTTGAAGTTACGTGGGAGAGGTATGGCAGCCGCGAGGGAAAATTTTCTGATTTGTATAGAAAATATCAAAATTTTGTCTTTACAGAGAAAAAAGTCAAAAAATTT
>CALGCE010000119.1 GCA_937884625.1 uncultured Clostridia bacterium | reverse complement strand
TATGCTCCGGGTCAGCACGGACAGGGCAGAAAGAAATCATCGGAATACGGTTTGCAGTTGCGTGCTAAACAGACGGCAAGACGTTTCTATGGTGTACAGGAAAATCAGTTCCATCATTATTTTGAGGTTGCCGAGAGAAAACAGGGCGTTACGGGTGATAACCTGCTCAGAATTCTTGAAAGCCGTCTTGATAACGTAGTATATAGAGTGGGATTTGCTTCGTCACGTGCGGAGGCAAGACAACTTGTCGGTCACGGACATTTTGAAGTAAACGGAGGCCGCGTAGACATCGCTTCATATCTTTTAAAAGCAGGCGACGAAATCGCTATTTGCGAAAAGAGTCGTGGCAGTGAGAAGATTAAGGCTGTCGTTGATGCAAATTCGTCTAAACCTGTTCCGCAGTGGATAGACGTTGACCGTGATAAACTTACCGCAAAGGTAATTGCTCTGCCTACACGTGAGCAGATAGAGGCTCCTGTTGACGAGCAACTTATCGTTGAGTATTATTCAAGATAATAATAACGGTACTTTACCTACCGCATTGGGGTAAATGTGCCAAAAAAATCAGCAGTGCGGAGAAATGGAGCTTTTAAATGATAGAAATTGAAAAGCCCAGAATTGATATACTCGAACTGACCGCAGACGGAAAATACGGTAAATTCGTAATGGAACCGCTTGAACGTGGTTATGCTACTACACTCGGAAACAGTATGAGAAGGGTACTTCTTTCCATTCTTCCGGGCGTTGCAATCACAACGGTTAAAATTGACGGTATACTTCACGAGTTTTCCACTATTGACGGTGTTAAAGAGGACGTAACCGAGATAATTCTTAATTTAAAGGGATTAATCGCAAAACTCCACGCCGATGCTTCAAAGAAAATTTATATTGAGGCAGAGGGTCCGTGCGTAGTAACGGCGGCGTCTATCAAGGCAGATTCAGAGGTAGAAATTCTAAATCCGGATATGTATATTGCCACGCTTGACGAGGGTGCAAAACTCAATATGGAGATGACTCTCGACAAGGGCAGAGGCTACGTACCTGCCGAGCAGAATAAACCGGCACAGAGTGTAATCGGCGTTATACCGATAGACTCAATTTATACGCCTGTTTTGAAGGCAAATTTCACAGTTGATAACACCCGTGTAGGCAACGTTGTTGATAAAAACAAGTTGACTTTGGAAGTTTGGACTGACGGTTCTATCGGTGCAAACGAGGCGGTATCGCTTTCGGCAAAGATACTGATGGAGCATTTCGAGTTATTCTTAAACCTCACAGAGGGCGTAAGCGAGACCGAGAGCATTATGGCTGAAAAGAGCGATAATGCAAAGGAGAAAATTCTCGACCTTACGATAGACGAACTTGACCTTTCCGTTCGTAGTTTCAACTGCTTAAAGCGTGCGGGAATCAACACGGTTGAAGACCTCATCAATAAGTCAGAGGCTGATATGATGAAGGTTAGAAATCTTGGAAGAAAGTCGCTTGAAGAGGTTATTGCGAAACTTGATTCGTTCGGTTTCGGTCTCAAAAAAGACGACGAATAAGCAAAGGAGTGAATATAAATGCCAGGTACTCGTAAACTTGGAAGAACCAGTGACCACAGAACCGCTATGCTTCGTGCAATGGTTACCTACTTGCTTGAAAACGGCAAGATAGAAACGACCGTTACCCGTGCAAAAGAGGTAAGGTCAATGGCAGAAAAATATATTACACTCGCTAAAACAAACAATCTGCACAGCAAACGTCAGGCTATGGAGTTCATAACAAAAGAGGCAGTCGTTGCAAAACTTTACAACGAGATTGCTCCTAAATATATGGACGTAAACGGCGGTTACTGCCGTATAACCAAGACAGGTCCACGTCGTGGTGATGCTGCGGAGATGGCAATTATCGAGTTAATATAATTTTCATTTTAGTGCTCACATTTTCGCAGTACGGCAAAGCCTATTACTTTGCCGAAACCGAAAATAATAACTTTGCGTTTTGTATGTTCGGGATGATGTGTGTACTAAAACGTCAGAGCAAACGGCTGTGACGAAATAAAATAAGAAGTGCTTATACAACCTTTCGTGTGTATAAGCACTTCTTTTCGTTGCCCAATAACAAAGGGGCTGTGTTAAACACAGCCCCTTGAATTGTTTTATTATGCTTTTTTAGCAAGTTTACGGTTTTGCCAGAGTACCCAAAGAGGTCCTGCTACAAAGAGTGATGTGAAACAACCCGAAACAAGACCGAATGCCATCGGTATGGCAAAGGTACGAAGCGAAGTAAGACCGTAGAGTTCAGATACTAAAATAATGGTTGCTACTGCACAAACCGTTGTTACGGTAGTAACTATATTTCTCTTGATAATGCCCGTAATACTTACGTCCATATTTTCTCCTATGCTCAGTTGCGGGAATAACTTTTTGTTTTCACGCACACGGTCGTAAACAACTATTGTATCGTTAAGCGAATAACCGAGTATCGTAAGCACAACCGCCATATAGTTTGAGTCAATCTGCAAACGGAATATAACGCATACGAAGAATGAGATAAACAGGTCAAGCACTAACGCACACAGTGCGGTTATAGCCGCCGATACACCGCCTATCTTCCTGAAACGTATGCCGACATATATTACTACGAAAACAGCGGTAAGAATAACCGCAACCAAACTCTTTAAGAAGAAAGTACCTGCAACGTTAGGACTGACCGAGTTTGAATCGTAAAGTTCTATTTTATTATCTGCAAACTTTTCTTCAAGTGCCGATGTGAGCGATTCCTGTGTCTTTGCGTCAAGAGTATTACGTCCTGCAAGGTTTACCGTAAGAGTTTTGACATCGCCTGCAAGCGAGGTGCTTGAACTTACGGTAAAATCGTTTTTAATAACCTTTTTGGCGGTAGATTTAAAGTCTTTCTCCGCAACCTTGCCGGTGTATGAGTAGGTAATTCTTGTACCGCCACTGAAATTTATGTCGAGTTTTAAACCTGCAAATACCGTGAATAAAATTCCGATTATAAAAACAGCAGCGTAAATTATAAGACCGACTTTTAAAACTTTTGATGAATTAACTGTCTTTTTATTAGCCATTTTTCTTACCTCCGTAAAGTGCGGGCTTTCTCAAAAATTTGAGTTGCGAAATGCTTTTAAGCATATACTTGGAAGCAAGAACACCCATAATAAGATTGAATATAACACCTATCAAAAGTGTATAACCGAACGAGTAAATGGAACCTGTTATCGAAGAACCGAAAAGTGACATAAGCGGTGAAAACAGTTTTGCAATCGGACTGTCTGGCGTACCGAACGCACCCATAAGAACAAGTGATACTATAACTATTGTAACGTTACCGTCTATAATAGCACTCAAACTGTTCTTAAATCCTGAATCAATGGCACCGTCTATCGTCTTGCCTTTTCTGAACTCATCACGTATACGCTCTGCCGCAATAACGTTACAGTCAACACCGACACCGATTGAAAGTATAATACCTGCAATACCCGGTATCGTCAGCGTGAAACTTGACAGATTCGGGAAGAAACCTGAAATACAGGCTATCGTTCCTGCAAGTTGACCAAGTAGAGCAAAGGCAGCGATAACGCCGTGAAGTCTGTAAAGAACTATCATTATAACACATACGATTGCAAATGCAATGGCACCTGCTATAAGCATAACGTCAAGTGCGTCCGAACCGAGTGACGGGGATATAATCTGCAATTTACTGTCGTCAACCGTAAGTGCAAACGGAAGCGAACCGGCATTTATCTTATCTGCAAGACTTTTAGCCTCATCTGCATTAGCCATACCGTTAATGTATGCACTGCCGTTCGTAATTGCCTGATTAACGGTAGGCGCGGAAATCTCCTGGTCGTCCATCCAAATGGAAATCTTCTGACCTACAAGACTAGCAGTTGCAGTGGCAAACTTTGAAGTACCCGCATCGGTAAAATTAAGATATACTACAAAGTTACCGTTTTCATCGGGACCTGCCTGTGCACTCTTTATATCTTCTGAACCTTTAAGTATAACATCGTTTTTGTCTTCGTTACGGCAGAAGGTCAAAAGTGCGGTTTCGCCCAATTCCTGTACCGCCGACTGGGCATCAAAATCGCTCTCGCCGTCGTCAATGATGAACTCTCCGTACGGGTCAAAGAGGTAGTCTCTCTTCTGTTCCGTGCCGTCACTCCGCGTCACGGTCTCGGTGCGGCACTTCAGCGTCCCGTCGTCATCGCGGATATACTCGACCGTTTTGTCGTAGTTGTACTTGTCGGCGTCTTCGTAAAGTGTATAGTATTTGTTGTCCTCTCTGATCAGATTTCCGTTTTCGTCGTAAAGGACAATTTCAGAAGTCTCCTCAGTAGTTTCAGCGGCTTCTGTAAACGGATTGAAAAATCCGTTTGTAGCTTTTTCCGTCTTATTCTGACTTTCGTAGT
>CALGCE010000118.1 GCA_937884625.1 uncultured Clostridia bacterium | reverse complement strand
ACTTTATATAATTCATATATTATTCCGTGCCAACGGCACACCGACGTCTAGCGTCTGGTATCTAGTGTCTAAAATCTAATCCGGTGTGGTCAAGTCAGCAAAGTCTGACCAATAACCAAAGGAGGAAAAATTATGAAAAAGGGTATTGTAGGCAAAAAGTTAGGTATGACTCAACTTTTTGATGCAAACGGAAACGTTGTTCCGGTTACTGTCATTGAGGCAGGTCCGTGCGTAATTGCACAGAAGAAAACCATAGAGAACGACGGTTACGAAGCAGTTCAGGTAGGCTACGGCGACTTGAAGGCTTCAAAGGTTAACAAACCTGCAAAGGGACACTTCGCAAAAGGCGACGTTGCTCCCAAAAAAGTTCTTCGTGAGTTCCGCTTTGAAGATATAAGCGGTATGAACGTAGGCGACATCATCAAGGCTGACGTTTTCGCAGAGGGTGATGCGGTAGACGTAAGAGGTACTTCAAAAGGTAAAGGATATGCCGGCACCATCAAACGCTGGAATTTCGGACGCCTTAAAGAGACCCACGGTACCGGTCCGGTACACCGTCACGGCGGTTCGCTCGGTGCCTGTTCAAGTCCTTCAAGAGTATTCAAGGGCAAGAAGATGGCAGGTCACTTAGGTAACGAGCGTGTAACGGTTCAAAACCTGAGCGTAGTTAAAGTAGACGCAGAAAAGAATATCATTGCTTTAAAGGGTGCCGTTCCCGGTCCCAAGGGCGGAATAGTAGTTCTTTTCGACAGCGTTAAGGCTTAAGGGAAGGAGTGTTTTGAACTATGCCAAAGATTACAGTTGTTGATATGACAGGTAAAAACGTAGGCAAAATGGATTTAAGCGACGCCGTTTTCGGCATTGAGCCTAATGCAGTTGTTATGCATATGGCAGTCGTTAACTATCTTGCCAACAGACGTCAGGGCACACAATCCACTTTGACCCGTACCGAAGTTTCCGGAGGCGGCAAAAAGCCTTGGAGACAAAAGGGAACAGGACACGCCCGTCAAGGCTCGACGAGGGCTCCGCAGTGGAGACACGGCGGTATTGTCCACGCTCCGAAGCCGAGAGATTATTCTTATTCTCTCAATAAGAAAGTTCGCCGTTTGGCACTTTTGTCTGCACTTTCCGACAAGGTTGCAACAGGCAATATGATTGTTTTAGACGAACTTAAAATGGAGGAGTACAAAACAAAGACTGTTGTTGCTTGTCTTAATGCAATAGGTGCAGGTAAGAAGTCTTTAATCGTACTCGACAGTAACAATCCTTTTGCAGTAAAGAGCATTGCAAACATTGCAGGTGCCAAGGCTGCACAGGTAAACACAATCAACACCTACGACATAATCAATGCAGACACACTTGTAATGGTTAAGGGTGCCGTAGAGAAGTTAGAGGAGGTGTACGCATAATGAAAACCGCACAGGATATCATTATTGCTCCGGTAATCACAGAGAAGAGTATGTCCGGAATTTCCGAAAAGAAATACACCTTCAAGGTCGCCAAGAACGCAAGTAAACTTGAAATTGCAGATGCAGTTGAAAAGTTGTTCAAGGTAGACGTTGCCAAGGTAAACACCGTAAACGTACGTGGTAAGGCAAGAAGAATGGGACGTTACGAGGGCTATACCGCTTCGTGGAAAAAGGCAGTCGTAACATTAAAGCCGTCTTCAAAGCCGATAGAGTTCTTTGATGGATTGATGTAAGACAGACAACAGACGGCAGACAGCAGACTTTAAGAATATCAAATATTATTCCTTCAATTTCGGGCAGCGAAAGTTTTACTAAGAGCTCGGTGCTTTCGATTTCAAGCTTCGTAATACCGAAACTTCTCGGTGGCGGACAGTACGTTCTTATCGGTAACCTAATTGAAGAACAGTTTA
>CALGCE010000117.1 GCA_937884625.1 uncultured Clostridia bacterium | reverse complement strand
CTCCCCGACGGTTTTGCAAAGCCGTTTAACTTTTCTGACAGTTCATCAGCCGATAACTGCACAGTCGTGAGGTAGTTATCGGCAATTTTATCCCATGAACTGTCCACCGATACCAAATACGGCAAATCGCTTCCCCATATATCACAGCAGTTTTCGGTTTTGCCCGAAGAAATTGCGTGATAGGCGGTAAGTGCGGCGGAGCCGTCAAATGTAAGCATATATCCCTCTACTTCGGCTACCGCATCGGATATTTTTTTGATATACTCGTCAGCCTTGTCCCCCCACTTTGAACGTGCGGTTTCTTCCGATATGTAACATTGGTCGGTGTTTGGGTCGTCGGTTATGTCGTAATCGTTTTTCTTTGAAAGGTCTTTTTTTCGGCAGGCGTATGTATATGCCGCTACTGCCTGTGCCTTTAATGCTTCCTTTTCATAAAGTGCAGGCATTTCTCCTGCAACTACTCCCTTTACGTAATCGTTTGCGGATATTTTTATAATTTTGTCGCTCGATTTACATTTTAGCCTGAAACTGTCGTAGGAAGACGCTTTTTTTGTATCCTTAACTATATTTTTTACATGTGTTGAGGTTTGGATTTTATCAGACGTCTCCTTGCTGTCTAATACCGCAAGAGGAAAAGATAACATAACCGTAAGTAACACCAATGCCGTAATAAATACACTTTTCATAACAAAATCCCTGCTTTTTCCTTTTTTTAAGTTGACTTTTGCATTTTTATTCTATACAATATATATATATTACTTCTACATATGAAAAAATAACCAAAAATCATAAGAGGCGATTTTTTAATGAAATATAAGCATCTCGTAACACTTTTTGCAGTTGCACTACCCGTCAGCGTATTAATACGTGTTTTTCAGGTTTTCTTTACGGTTGACGGCACAACGGGATTTTTTAAACCCGATTACAAAACGTTAGGTATTTGTATGGTAGTTATACTTTTGGCTATCATAGCAACCACCGCAATTATTAGCGTATTTATCAGAAGATGTCCACCCAAAATGCCAAGAGTAAAAAAATCGTTGGGTACTTCTTCTTTACTTTTGGGACTTTCGGTATTATTTGAAATATTTAATACTTCATACACAACAAACATTGCGTTTTGGCAAAAAGGTCTTGTTGTACTGTTTGGCGGTGCAACCGCAGTTTTCTTTATTGCATACGGTCTTAAAATGTTCAAAAATTTTCATATAAACCGAAAATTTTACGTGGTGCCCGTATTGTATTGGATGATAAAACTTGTATTTATCTTCACGGGCATATCATCTCTTGCACTTATATCCGATAATGTGTTTTTGGTACTCAGTTACTGCGGTACACTCATATTTATGCTTGAATACGCAAAATTTGCAAACAAGATAGACATTGATATGAATTATAAAAAACTTTTTGCATCAGGACTTGCCGCTATTATTCTGTGTGCGGTTACATCATTGCCGAGATTTATTGCCGTCATAATGGGAAACACAGAGATATTGCACGAAAGCGTTGCTTCTCCCGTTACCGTATTCTTTACCGGCGTATTCATAGCAGCGTTTATTTTTAATGATTACAGTGTACATAATCTTAAAATTAAAAAGCATCATCATCACAGAGCAAAAACATGTACACCCGGCACCCAGACCGACGGATTTTATATAGAAGACGTTAACAAATAAAGTCATGACCTCCAGCTAATCCGGAGGTTTGAGTCGCCCTAGAAGGCACATTACAGACGAAACCCCTCAAGGGGCACTGAAAAGGTTTGCCGACTGCATTCTTTTTTCAGCTACCCCTAAAGGGGTTTATTTTATGCTTTCTTATTCTCGCTACCCGTAAACGGGTCTATGTATTCTTTGAAACTTAATTGATCCGCAAGTTGATCTTCATCTAATTGGTGTTTGATGTATTCCTGTATCTGTTTTTTATTGTCTACTCTACTCCTCGCTATAAGCTATTTCTTTTTAAAATATATTTTAAGTCCCGAAACGAAAGAAATCGTTTCGGGACTCTTTTTACCCTTATAACCTCTCGGCTATTTCAAAAATCAGTTCTTCGGTCTTTTCCCAACCAAGGCACGGGTCTGTTATGGACTTACCGTAGATATGTTCGCCTAAACTCTGTGCACCGTCTTCGATATAACTTTCTATCATAAGTCCCTTTAAAATACCCTTTATATCATCGCTGTGGCTTCTGCTGTGAACAACGTCTTTGGCAATTCTTATCTGTTCAAGGTATCTTTTTGATGAATTGGCGTGATTGGTATCCACAATAACCGCAGGATTTAAAAGTGTGGTCTGACTGTAAAGTTCAGAAAGCCTCATTAAATCTTCATAGTGATAGTTTGAAATGTTTTTTCCCGTAAAATCGGTATAGCCCCTTAAAATTGCGTGTGCATACGGATTACCTGCACTTTTTACCTCCCAACCTCTGTAAATAAAGGTATGGCTGTTTTGGGCGGCGTGTATTGAATTCATCATAACCGTAAGGTCACCGCCTGTGGGATTCTTCATTCCTACGGGTATTCCGACTCCACTTGCAGTGAGTCTGTGCTGTTGGTTTTCAACCGATCTTGCACCCACTGCAACGTATGCCAATAAATCTGACAGATAACGGTGGTTTTCAGGGTACAGCATTTCGTCCGCACAGGTAAATCCGTAATCTTTTAAGGCACTCATATGAAGTTGCCTTATTGCAATTATGCCCTTTAACATATCAGGAAGTTCGTCGGGATTAGGTTGATGAAGCATACCCTTGTATCCTTCTCCCGTAGTACGGGGTTTGTTTGTATATATTCTGGGTATTATTATGATTTTATCCGCTACCTTGTCTGCGACGGTTTTAAGTCTTGAAATATAATCAAGCACCGCCTCACTGTTATCCGCCGAGCAGGGACCTATTATCAGTAAAAATTTATCCGATTTTCCCTCAAATACCGCCCTTATTTCTTGGTCACGGTGTTCTTTTATCTGTTTTAGTTTATCCGTCAGCGGATATTCTTCCTTAATAATTTTAGGTATTGGAAGTTTCCTTGTAAATTGCATATCCATAATATTTAATTCCTCTTTTCAAAACGCTTTCTGCGTACGGTTGACAGACGCATCATTTCACGCATGGTATCACGGTCGTCTGTTGCTATACAGTTATATAATTTGTCAAAAGCACTTTTATATTTATCCATTTCGCCTAAAAGTGCAGTCTTATTTGCTAAAAACAGTTCACTCCACATTTCGTCGTTTATGTTGGCTATCCTTGTAAGGTCTCTGAACGAGTCACCCGTATACCGTTCAAGGTCAGGGTCATCGTTTGCACACATAAGCGATACCGCTATACAGTGGGTAAGTTGCGATAAAAAGGCTATCATTTCATCGTGTCTTTGCGGGGTGAGTTCCGAAATATAAGAAAATCCCAACGTTTCCCCCAAATCACGGCAAAGTGCCTTTGCACTATCACTGTTTTTCTCGGTGGGTACTACGATATAGTTCGCATTTTTAAATACTTCGTCACTGCTGTATTCAACACCGCTTGCCTCTCTGCCTGCCATAGGGTGTGCGGAAATAAACTCAACGCCGTCCTTTAAAAGCGACTGTACCTCATAAACAACTGTACCCTTTACACCCGTAACATCGGTAATTACGGTACCCTCATTTATAAGGTTGCCGTAATTTTTTATCCAATCAATAAAAATGTGCGGATAAAGAGCAAAGACTATTAAATTTGCATTTTTTATAAGTTTTTCGTCTACCGAAGTAGTCGCATAATCGACTATACCGTTTTTAGTGGCATAATCTACGGTGCTTTGGTCTTTTGTTATTGCATACACCTTATAGCCCTGCTTTTTTAAAGCCTTTGCATAACTTCCGCCTAAAAGTCCCAATCCTATTATTAAAATATTAAGTGATTTATCAAGTTTCATTATATTCAATTCCAATTCCAAGTGATGATATTTTTTCAAAAAAGTCGGGATAACTCTTATTTACCGCCTCGGCACCATTTATACTTCCCGAAGTTACAGAGCACAGTACCGACAGTGCCATAACTATTCTGTGGTCGTTATGACCGCACAAGACTTCCTGCGGTTTTATAAGTTCTCCGCCTTTTACCTCAACTGTATTGTCACTTTCCCTGACCGTTATGCCAAACTTTTTAAGTTCACAAGCCATAGCGGATATACGGTCGCTTTCCTTAATTTTAAGACGCTTTGTACCGTAAAAAACCGCACCGCCAAAAAGGGACGACACTGCAAACATAATTGGTGCCAAATCGGGACAGTCGGTTAAATCAAACTGTTTTTGACCGTTTTTAAGTTTTAAAAACATACTTTTATAAACCCTGTCGCCTTGAATACTGTTCTCATTTATTCCTTTGACGTCTACACTTCCGCCAAAAAGGTTAAACGCCTCCAAAAATGCACCGTTTGAACAGTCGCCCTCAACCGTTACATCCTTACTTTTATATTTTTGATTGCCGAAAACAACAAAAGAATTATTTTCTTTTTTTATTTTAATTCCGAAATCGTCAAGAGATTTTAATGTAAGGTCAATATATGATGCACTTTCAAGACTTCCGATAATATTTATTTTACTGTCGCCGTCAAGCAGTGGCAGAGCAAAGAGAAGCCCTGATATAAACTGACTTGAAATATCGCCCCTGACAAAATATTCACCGCTTTTAAGTTTTCCGCACACGGTTAAACTGTCTGTTCCCTTTTGAAAGAGTATACCGTTTTCCTTACAAATATCCTCGTAAACCGAAAGCGGTCTTTCAAAAAGCCGTTTGCTTCCCTTTAATGCCACTCTACTGCCTGACAGCAGACATAACGGAATTAAAAATCTAAGAGTACTTCCGCTCTCATTGCAAAATATTTCGGTACCGTCGTGAATTTCAAAAGGATTAAAACCGCCCACAGTCAGACTGTCGCCATCTTTTTTTATTTTTGCACCCAAAGTTTCAAGACAGCAGACAGTAGCATTAATATCCTGCGAATAGCCTATATTATCTATTTTACTGACATTTGTAAGCGACGCACATATTAAAGACCTATGAGAGATACTTTTTGACGGCGGTGCAGTCACACTGCCGAAAGCATATGATTTTTTTATATTAACCGTCATTTGTTTTTCTCCGCA
This sequence comes from uncultured Clostridia bacterium, assembly GCA_937884625.1. Lineage (GTDB taxonomy): Bacteria > Bacillota > Clostridia > Oscillospirales > Acutalibacteraceae > UBA737. The sequence continues at coordinate 2,639 of CALGCE010000117.1, read as the reverse complement.
AGTAAATCAATAGCCTCTAAATAACCCTTAAAACCGTGACCTGCTATGGTTTTAAAACAGGCATTCCTTACAAAACTTATCTGCCTGAAATCCTCTCTTACAGATACGTCCGATATATGTACCTCAACCGCAGGTATTCCTACCGATTTAAGAGCATCTAAAATGGCAACACTCGTATGCGTATAGGCGGCAGGATTTATAACTATACCGTCAAAGATACCATATGCGTTTTGTATTTCGTCTACTATATCGCCCTCGTGGTTTGACTGATATATTTTTACTTCTATACCTTTTTTATCGGCATACTCATTTATCGTTTTTACAAGACTTTTATAGTCTTCCCTGCCGTAAATATCAGGCTCCCTGATACCAAGCATATTAAGATTAGGTCCGTTAATTATAAGTATTTTCATTTTAAAAAATCCTTTGCAATAATTTCGGCGTTTTCTTCTGCGGTAGGCTTCGATTTTAAAGTAAAATCTGCCGTACTTAAATATATATCATATCTCTCATCAAAACGCTTTTTGAGTTTTTCACGGTCGGAAGAAAGTGGACGGTTAGCCGTTGCCTGTAATTCATTAAGCGGACGGTCGATAAAATATATTTTACCGTTTAGTTTTAATCTGTCTATATTTTCCTGCCTTAAAATTGCTCCTCCGCCCGTTGCAATAACACAGTGCTGTCTTGTGCAAATATTCTTTATTACCTGCGTTTCAATATCCCTGAAACCGTCTTCCCCTACTCTTTGAAATATGTCACTGGTACTGATACCTTTAAGTTTTTCTATCTCACTGTCGGTATCAATAAACTCCATATTAAGCATATCCGACAGTATCTTACCGACGGTACTCTTACCGCTTGAAGGCATACCCGTAAGCACTATATTTTTTTTGCCGTTTTCTATTTTCCTAAATACGGCATCATTTTGCTCCTTTGATACCTTTACACAAGTAAACTTTTCCGCCGAAACAGAGGCTTGTGTTACGAGCATATAAAGTCCGCCCGTTGCCTTTATCCCCTTTTTTCTCGCCTTGTTTACAAGGGCTGTTGAAAGCGGATTATAAACAACGTCAACAACACCCGAAAGATTAGAAAAATTATCTATATCAATCGCCACACTGTCAATATCAGGATACATTCCGCAGGGTGTTGTATTGATTATTACATCGGCATCGCTATGGTCTTTTATTGCCTGTTCATAGGTAATGCAACCGCTTTTCACAGAGCGTGAAACTTTTAATATTTCCTTTGCATTAAGGTGTTTTGCTACCGCTAATGCAGTCTTTGAAGTTCCGCCGTTGCCTAATATCAGCACCTTTTTATTTTCTATTTCTATGTTTTCCTTTTCTATCAGTGCCTTTAACCCGTAAAAATCGGTATTATAACCGTAAAGTTTACCGTTTTTATTTACAACCGTATTAACCGCACCTATACTTCTTGCTGTATCGCTTACATAGTAGAGATACGGCAAAACGTCCTGTTTATAGGGAATAGTGACATTTATAGCCTTAAATTCACGCTTTATCATAAAGTCATTTAAGGCTTCTTTTGGTATTTCTTTAAGTTCGTACTCATAATCAAACAGTTGCCCGTGTACTTCCCTTGAAAAACTGTGTGTCAGTTTTTCGCCTATTAAACCGTACTGCATTATTTCGCCAACCAATCCGTACCGAAACGGCAAGACAGCAAATCACACAAAACAAGAGCCGTAACACTGTCTTGTACCACCCTTGCCCTATGGACTATACAAGGGTCGTGTCTGCCCGAAGCCGATATTACGGTATTAGTATTATTTTTAAAATCGACGGTATCCTGCTTAATACCTATTGTGGGTGTAGGTTTTACGGCACACCTGAATATAATCGGCATACCGTTGGTAATTCCGCCGTTAATGCCACCGCTGTTATTTGTTTTTGTTTTAACCTTGCCGTTTTCGATGTAAAACCCATCGTTTGCGGTACTGCCTTTCATATCGCTAATATCAAATCCTGCACCGAACTCTACGCCTTTGACCGCAGGAATGGCAAAGAGTGCCTTTGAAAGCATACCCTCCACCGTATCAAAAAACGGTTCGCCTATACCTGTCGGCATTCCAAGAACCGCCGTTTCAAGCACACCGCCTACACTGTCCCCCTGATTTTTTGCGGTTAGTATTGCGTCAATCATTTCTTCATTTGCCTTTTGGTCAAAAACTGCAAAATCAGTATCGTTTAAAAAGTTTAAATCGTCCGATAAATTTAAAAAATCTCTATCGACAATACCTGCACAACGTTTAATATGCGTACCTATAACTATTCCTTTTTTTGTGAGAGCTTCGTAAAACTCAACGGCACCGTACATAACGCCGTGATCGGTAATTGCTACGGCATTCTGCCCCAGTTTTTTGATAAGGCGCTGGAGATGATGGATGAGGAGGAGTCCCCTCTGCGTAAGTTCATCGTGGATTCTCTGAGTCATGACAATGCGAACTGTCTGTACTTTCAGGTGGCGGATGTGCTGCCCATCCAGAATCTGATGGAGAATCTGATCTGGTCTCTTCTGGGCAGTCCCTCTCCCAATCGGCGGTCGATCTGCCAGACCACCATGGGCAAAATCGGCGGAATTCTCGCCTTGATCGGGGTTATCATCTGCCCGATTTC
>CALGCE010000116.1 GCA_937884625.1 uncultured Clostridia bacterium | reverse complement strand
TTTCCGCCTACTGTATTAAGTAGTGACGATGTAACCGACTGCGGTTCGGTAATCGGTGAATTTCTATCTGTTTTCGGTGTAATTACTACCGAATTTTTATAATTAAAGTGTTCTGCCTGTATAGTAATACTATCGGTATCCGGTGCTTTTTCGGATGAAAACTTTTTTATGTATTCATCATAACTTATTACATCTTCCTTAGGCAACAGGGAAATTGAGGCAACCGCCGATTTACCCCTTGAACCCGACAAGGTTATGGTATGCTCCCCTGCGGTAAAATAAAAACTAAACGGTTCACTTTCATAACCCGAAACGTCGGTTATGTACTCACTGTTCCATATAAGCAGTTCGGAAACGTCGGGCTTTACTTCATTACCCGAAATGTTCTTCTTAAAATCTCCTTCGGGTTGCTCAAAAGTACGGTTAAGCGAAATTACCGAAACCTCGTCAAAAGGAACATTCCCGTCTAACAAAAGAGAAAGTTCAAGGTCACCGCTTCCCTTTTCAAAAGCAGTGTATTCTACCGATATGTTATATAAAGCGTCCTTCGGTACGTTAAAACTCCAAACGGCAGAGCCGTTATCCGATATTACTATCCCGTTTTTATCTGTACCGTTTATATTGCCTTTTAGTTCTGCGTTATTTAGTGAAGATATGTTTTGCTCGCTAACCTTAATCTTTTCCCCGTAATTTACGGAAGAATAATTTGCAATATACTGTTTATATGTAAGGTTATCGAAAGTAACAACTTCACTATCAATATTACCGTTACTTACAGCAGTTGTATCATTTTCCGCCGATACACAAAAAATACTGCTAAATATTAAAACGGCCGATAATGTTCCTGCAAATAAATGCTTAACATATCTCATAGTTTTTCTCCTTTGCTTTGCGTTTTTAATTCTTATTACAATAATTTCTTTGAATATCACTCTAATAAAAATTAAAATAGTTTTTAGTTTTTAGCGTCAAGGTGTCCTGCGGACGGCATTATATAGTTTTTAGTTTGTTTAAATTTTTTATAAAATCGCAGAAAAACGGGAAGATGTGGGTTATTCCCCACAGTGTGGGGAAATGTCCGCAAAGCGGACAAAAGGGACGACTCGTCAAGTTCGTCCCCTACAAACAAATATTATACCTAATAAAAAAGGCTATGATGAAAAAATAATTTCATCATAGCCTTTTTAAAACAATATTACAGCAAAGTAATACCCATTTTATTACACTTTTCGATTTCTTCTTTTGTCCAGACAGAACAGTGGACTTCGCCTATATGTGCCTTTTGCAAAAGCAACATACAAAGTCTTGACTGTCCTATTCCTCCGCCGATTGTAAGCGGTAACTCGCCGTTTACAAGTGCTTTATGAAAAGGAAGATTAAGTCTTTCTTCGGCGTTTTCTTCCTTTAACTGTTTAAGAAGACTATCTTTGTCAACCCTTATTCCCATTGACGAAATCTCAAAAGCCTTTTTTATTACCCTGTTATAAAGCAAAATATCGCCGTTTAGTGTCCAATCGTCGTAATCGGGTGCTCTGCCGTCGTGCTTTCTGCCGCTTTTGAGTTTTCCGCCTATCTTCATAAGAAAAACCGCACCGTATTTTTCGCAAATTGCGTTTTCTCTCTCTTTGGGCGAAAAATCAGGGTACATATCTTCAAGTTGTTCGGTGGTTATAAATGTTATCTGCCTTGGAAAATAATTTTCAAGTGTGGGATACTCTTTTTCAATGCGGTCGGCAGTGCTTAAAAGAGCACCGTAAATATCCCTTACCGTACTTTTTAAATACTCCTCGTTTCTGTCCTCGCTTGAAATTACCTTTTCCCAATCCCACTGGTCAACATAAAGAGAGTGGATATTATCGCAAATCTCATCACGGCGGATTGCGTTCATATCGGTATACAGTCCCGTATGCATAGCAAATCCGTACTTTTTAAGTGCCATTCTCTTCCACTTTGCAAGACTGTGAACTACCTCTACTTCTTCGCCCGACTGCAATATATCAAAACTGACGGGACGCTCGGTACCGTTAAGGTCGTCATTAAGACCGCTCCCCTTTTTAACAAACAGCGGTGCCGATGCCCTTGTAAGATTTAATGCTCTGCAAAGGTTTTCTTCAAAGTTATGACGAAGCAAACGTATTGCCGTTTGTGTTTCGAGTACGTCTAATTTTGATACGTATTTTTCCATAAAACCACCCTTTAAGATATAGAGCCTACCGTTCTCGGATAGAGTATTACGTCACGGATATTCTGTATTCCCGTAACGTACATTATTATTCTTTCAAGTCCCAAACCAAAACCGCTGTGCGGTACAGAGCCAAACTTTCTAAGGGATAGATAATCATTATAGTCCTCTAAATTCATACCCCTTACTTTCATAGCCTCTAAAAGTTTGTCAAGGTCTGCCTCACGCTCACTGCAACCGATTATCTCGCCTACACCCGGTACTAAAAGGTCGGTGGCGGCAACCGTCTTGCCGTCGGGATTTTGCTTCATATAAAACGACTTTATCTCTTTTGGATAGTCGGTAAGGAATACGGGTTTTTTGCAAATAACCTCAGAAATATATCTTTCGTGTTCGGTCATAAGGTCGCACCCCCACTCGACAGGGTATTGGAATTTTTCCCCGCTCTCCTTTAACTTTTCTATCGCTTCGGTATAGGTCATTACCGCAAAATCGTTTTGTGCTACGCTTGTAAGTTTTTCTATAATTCCTTTTTCAAAATGTGCGTCAAAGAATTTTAATTCTTCTGAACACTTATTAAGTACGGTATTAATAATGTGCTTAATAAGATCCTCTGCTATCTCTATAATGTCGGGAAGTTCGGCAAAGGCAACTTCGGGCTCAACATGCCAAAACTCGGCAACGTGACGGGGAGTGTT
>CALGCE010000115.1 GCA_937884625.1 uncultured Clostridia bacterium | reverse complement strand
AATAATCCGAACTCGGTTTTTGAGGGCGGATTTTCCGTTATACTGTGTTAAAATAAAAAGTGCGACCACCGAAGCAGCCGCACAAAAAACGCAAACTCCGATAGTCGCCAAACCAACTCTGCGGAAAAGATTATTAAATCTTCACAACACCAGAAACGGAATTTGCATTTTTATCAAATTCTATTTGGTGTTGTGAAAAGAGTATACTATTCCTGTGAAAAAATCATACTTTCCGCATTATTCGGTTGATTTGGCAAAATTATTGTATCATAAATATTTACTTTTAACAAGACATTTTTATAAAAATAAAAACTATAATTTGTTTTTGAAATAACGGATATATCCAACAGCGATTATTTCATAAAATCTTGACAAATTGAAATAATATAATTATAATGGTTATGGTTATTTCAAATTTACGGAGGTTTTTATGAACAGAGCAGGAGAATATGTAAACAATTTATCGGGAGAAATGGCTTATAAATCATTTAAGCCAAGTCCGTTGCCTCCGAGCGGAGGAATAAATTTAAGTGAGCAAATGCTTAAACTTGTTGCCGAGGCGAATACAAAACTTGCTGAACTTAATGCCGCAGGTAAATTTATACCCGATGCGGATTTGTTTATTTCTATGTATGTTCGCAAGGAAGCACTTATTTCTTCGCAGATTGAAGGGACACAGTGCACCCTTGATGATATTTTGGACCCGTATAGTGATACGAATGCAAACCTCGATGTTATAGATGTTGTAAATTATGTAAATGCCGTTTCATTTGCACTGAACCGACTTGAAGGACTGCCTATATGTGCACGGCTTTTGCGTGAAGTACACGCTGTTTTGCTATCAAATGTTCGGGGGGAAGAAAAAAGTTCGGGAGAATTCAGAAATTCGCAGAATTGGATTGGGTCTGCAGGGTGCGGGATTAAGGACGCAAGGTATATTCCGCCTAATGTTGAGGATATGAATATTGCGATTGCAGAACTTGAAAAATTTATCAATGAATCGGAAGAGTACGATGTTCTTATTCGTGCGGCACTTATTCATTATCAGTTTGAAACCATCCATCCGTTTCTTGACGGTAACGGAAGAATCGGTCGATTGTTGATTCTGCTTTATTTAACCGAACAAAAACTTTTGTCAAAGCCTATTCTTTATATTTCATATTTTTTAAAGAAAAACCAAATAGAGTATTATGACAGAATGACCGAAGTAAGACGAAGCGGTAACTATGAGCAGTGGATTATCTATTTTTTAGAGGCAGTAAAGGTAAGTTGCGAGGATTCGCTTAATGCGATTACAAAACTTTCTGCACTTCACGAAAAAAATATTGTTCTTCTTTCAAAATCGGCAAGAAATCCCGAAAAGGCATACGCACTTTTCAAATATTTGGAACAGCACCCGATTATTGGTATCGGTAAAACGGCTAAGGAATTAAATTTAAGTTATAACACAGTAGCAACACTTGTCGAAAAATTTGAAAAACTTGGTATTCTTCATAAAACGCAAAATAAATCACGAAACAGAATATTTGAGTATACGGAATATTTGAATATTTTGCGTAAGGACACTTGATACAACCATAATATTTTGTTTGCGTTTATTAAAAATAATTCTGCTATTTAGTCTAACTGCAAAAATCCTCCGTTTTAAGCAGTTTTGTTTTATACTCGGCACCGCATTCTGTTGGTTTTTTAAGTGAAAGTGAGTATATATCGGTAGCCTTACATTCTGTATCAAAAACTTTTCTTGACGTTTTATCAAGTTCTTTTATTTGAGATACTTTTGTAATTATCGGTACAATCGAGCAAAATTTACTTAAATACTCAATACCTGTTTTACTGAAACCCAACACCCTAACATACGGCGGTGTGGTCATAAACAGGTCTTTTTCTAATCCTAAAAAGGACGATAAAACAATTCGCCTTATTCGTGCGAGGGTGTACCTCTTGGATTTTACCGTATCATATAGTTCTTCAAGACTTGTTGCAACCCTTAATGAAAAATAAAGTTTATTTTCAAGTCCCTCCGAAACGTCTGCGATATTTTTAAAATAGTTTTCATCTTTTTGCCTTAAAGTTGCAAGAACGGCGATTTCAAGTCTTCTTATATCGGAGATTATATCCTCTTTAATAATACCTCTTGCACATATCGGCATAAACTTTTCGGCATATCCGATATTACCTGCAAGTATTTTTTGTCTTAAAAGCGATGAGGAAACAAAACCGTCTTTTTCGCTTACACTATCGTGATTTGCACCTATTCGTTTTACACACCTGAATTTTATCGGAAGACTTAGTTTTTTTGACGCAATAATGTATTCTATACCCAAGTTATCGTTTGCACAACACAAAAGATTTTTGTCAACACCCAAAGATACGGCAACCGTTTCCCTTGCCTTTGCAAATGTAACGCCGTTTTTAATCTCTTTTGATACAAGGGTTGCAAATTTATCCGACAAAAGTATGTCTGCACAGTCGGTAAGTTTGTCAATATCGCCACACTCACTGCCGAAAAGTATCTCGTCGCACCCGAGTGCGTACAACTGCCATACACCGCCGAGTGCGAAGTTTTGTGCGGTTGACATTGACCATATAACAGGCAGTTCCGCTACAATGTCAGCACCGCATTTAAGTGCCGTTTCGGCACGTTTTTGTTTTGGTATTAAAGCGGTGTCGCCACGCTGTACGAAGTTACCGCTTATTACACAAATTACGGTGTTGCCGTCTTTCTTTGCACAGTCGATTAAATATTTGTGACCGCTGTGAAGCGGATTAAACTCGGCAATTATTCCTACGGTTGACAATTGACAACACCCTCTTTATAAAATGTACTTGAAAAAATATGGCAAATGGGTTATTATGTATAAGTTATATCACAAATTTTTAAAGTCTTCAATAATTTTTTCGTGCGCACCCTTTTTACTTGTAGTATCTGCATCCATTCTAAGCGTTCTGGCTTCTGGGAACTGCTTCTTAACCTCAGCCTCTATCTGCTCAGTTCCAGCTCTGAAGGATGATATATACTTGGACTTACACTTAGGACATATCTTAGGGATTACTGTCTCATGGCCACAG
>CALGCE010000114.1 GCA_937884625.1 uncultured Clostridia bacterium | reverse complement strand
CGAGTTCCACGCTGGACTTCTCCCATCAATGAAAGTCGATGAACTCGATAAGCTTTTGGGATCAAATCACAAAGTAGCTTTCGTAGGTGATGGTATAAACGATGCACCTGCCCTTACGGTAGCCGACATTGGAATTGCCATTGGTGCAGGAACCGATATTGCAATAGAGTCTGCCGATATAGTTCTTGTAAAAAGCAGGCTTTCCGATGTAGTAACTGCTATAAGTTTAAGCAGAAAAACACTTAAAAATATAAAAGAAAACTTATTTTGGGCATTTATATACAATATAATAGGAATACCGTTAGCGGCAGGTGTGCTAACCCCTATCGGAATAAATTTAAGTCCTATGTTTGCGGCGGCGGCGATGAGTTTATCAAGCGTATGCGTAGTTACGAATGCGTTAAGACTTTATTTTTTCAAAAGCAACAAGGAGAATAAAAAAATGGAAAAAACAATAAAAATTACGGGAATGATGTGTATGCACTGTTCTTCCCATGTAAAACAGGCACTCGAAAAGTTGGACGGTGTAACAAAAGCGGAAGTAAGCCATGAAAGCGGAACAGCAAAAATTACCTTGTCAAAAGATATATCGGACAGTGTTTTAAAATCTGCCGTAGAGGAACAAGGGTACACCGTAACCGATATAAATTAAGAAAACTTGTAAAAGTTTGACATTTGTGTTATAATACAAAAAATAAATTTTTGGAGGCTTTTATGATAGGTACCGATAGGCTTTGCCCTAACTGTATGAATGATAACGGCGGAGAAACGATATGTCCCGTTTGCGGATATGACAATAACAGTATTCATAACGATGCCGATAAACTTCCCGAAAGATTTTGGATTTCCGATAAATATATGGTTGGAAGTGTTATTTCGCAGAATAACGAGAGCGTAACATATATCGGTTGGGATAACGGTGAAAATACTGTCATAAACATAAAGGAATATTTCCCGTCGGGTGTGTGCGTACGCAATCCCGATAAGACTGTGTCTATGGTTTCGGGCAGTGAATTTGCCTTTAACGAGGGACTGATGCAGTTTATAGAGATAAACCGAAAACTTATAGATACTTCACTTCCATCGGTAATACCTACTGTTTCGGTGTTTGAGGAAAACGGAACGGCATACTCTGTAACTAATACTCTTGCGGGAATTACACTGCAAGACTTTTTAAGCCGTAACGGAGGAAGTCTTAAATGGGAACAGGCAAGACCTCTGTTTTTACCTCTTATAGATACCGTTCTGGGACTTCACGAACTTGGTATAATACACAGTGCGATTTCACCGAAAACGATAATTGTAGGGCGTGACGGAAAACTTCGTCTTACAAATATAGGTATATCGGGGATAAGAAGTGTAGGCGGAGAAATCCCTGCCCAGATATACAGCGGATATGCCGCACCTGAACAGTACGGATATGAAAATATACCTATGGATTTTTATACCGACGTTTACGGAATAAGTGCGGTGCTTTTCAGGGTACTAATCGGCACCGTACCGCCGTCTGCCGATGAGCGAATAAACGGTGACAGTCTTACCATACCTGCAAAATTTGCAAATGAACTTCCCCGTCAGGTATTGGTGTCAATTGCAAACGGTCTTCAATTGCTTCCGAAATCAAGGACCGAAAGCGTTGAAGTATTTAAAAACGAACTTGTTTACGGCGAAACCAAAGAAAATATAAGGCGTGCAGGCGAAAACAGACGCCGTGAGGAAGCCGAAATAAAAAAAGGTAATAATGAAAATTTAGGTAGTTATCATATACTTGATAGTGAAATTAAAAAAATTATTATTCCTGCATTAGCAATGTTAGTTATGTCTACTGCTGCAACTGTTTCAGGAACTGTCGCATGGTTCTCTGGAAGTCGTACTGCACAATTAACTAATAACTCTGCAGTTATCAACCCAGAAGGTGATTTACAAGTTACATTATCTGCAGGTACAGCAACTACTGTTAATGAAAAAGTTGTAAAAGAAGAT
>CALGCE010000113.1 GCA_937884625.1 uncultured Clostridia bacterium | reverse complement strand
AAGTATTGAAGCGGTACTAACGTTGGGTAAGTTTGTAATAGCGGTATTCGGTCTTTTGTTTCTGTTTTACACAAATTCATTTTTGGTTAAAAGACGGTACAAAGAATTCGGACTTTATAATATTTTAGGTATGGATAAGCATAGCATTAGCCGAATAATACTTTGTGAATCTGTTATGGTATCGATTATAGGACTTGTATGCGGTATAGGTCTTGGTATCGGCTTTTCAAAGTTTGCAGAACTCGGTCTTTTAAACGCCATTCATAAGGAAATTGACTACCGTTTTACGGTAAAGGCAGAGGCGGTTTTGTTTACCGTACTGATTTTCGGTATAATTTTTTTGCTTTTGACGGTAAAATCTCTTATACAGGTAAGACACCTTAAACCGCTTCAACTACTTAAAAGTGAAAATGCAGGCGAAAAACCGATTAAAGCAAATTGGGTGTTTGCTCTTTTGGGTGTTGTGATTTTAGGCGTGGCATATTATATTGCAGTTTCAATTAAAACTCCGCTTTCTGCATTAATGGCATTTTTTATCGCAGTTATTATGGTAATAATCGCAACCTATCTGCTTTTTATGTCAGGCTCGGTTGCACTGTGTAAAATTTTGCAGAAGAATAAAAAGTATTATTATAAGAAACAACATTTTATTTCGGTATCTTCTATGGCTTACCGTATGAAACGCAACGGTGCAGGACTTGCATCTATATGTATACTTTCAACTATGGTACTCGTAATGCTTTCTTCAACCACAAGTCTTTATTTCGGCAAAAACGATTCGCTAAACGCTCGGTTTACGAGAAACACCGAATTCAGCATAGACGTACAAAGTATCGATAATTTAACCGAAGAAAAATGTAGCATAATAAGAAAAAAATACGAAGACGTATTTAAAGACAATGAATTTACACCTAAAAATGTTTATGAATACCGTTATTCATCAATTGCAGGTAAACTAAATAAGGATAAAATAAATTTAAATGTTTTAGACGATTCAATTGTCGGCTACGATAATATCCGTATGCTTTATTTTATGAGTGTGAAAGATTACAATAACATAATGGGTACAAATCTTTCTCTTTCAAAAGGTCAGGCATATCTATGTGCTTACAGATGCACTTATAATAACAAAACCATTAACATCGGTGATTTAAAACTAAATATTGTAAAAACACTTGATAACTTTATTGATATAGGCGAATCAAAGTATATTGTGAGTCCGTCGCTTATGTTTGTAATACCCGACTATGAAACTTTGCGTCCGCTCGATAATATGTTGGACATGAGCGGTTACAAGGCACTTTCAAACGAATACTATTACGGTTATGACTATGACACTGATGATGAAACGGCAAAAGATATTTTTCGCAAACAAATCGATACTATTGATACCGTAGATTTTATAAAAAGTGACGGCGGTTACGGTTATTCTGCAGGTTGTATAGCAGAGGAAAAAGACGATTTTTACACAACCTATGGCGGTATGTTCTTTTTGGGGATAATGTTGTCTGTACTCTTTATTTTCGCTGCTACTATGATTATTTACTATAAGCAATTGTCGGAGGGTTACGAGGATAAATCACGTTTTGATAT
>CALGCE010000112.1 GCA_937884625.1 uncultured Clostridia bacterium | reverse complement strand
CGCCACCACCGTAATTAACATCGAGCTGATCAGCCTGAACAAATCTCTCACTACCTGGTGTGGAGAGTCTTAACATAATCTCACCTAATGTAATAACCTTAGCCATTATCCTCTTACCTCCTTGATATGCTCCTTGGCATCCTTACAAAGTCTTGTAATCTCGTCATAATTGTCTTCATTTAAAGCTTTCTTAGGTACAATCCATGTACCACCGCATGCTACTATACGATCAAATGATAAATAATCATTAACATTGTCAATATTAATACCACCAGTAGGCATAAATGATACCATCTTGTATGGTGCACATACTGCCTTAATCATTTTAAGTCCACCTGCAGCTTCTGCTGGGAAAAACTTAAGGAATGTAAGTCCTAACGAAAGAGCAAGCTCAATTTCTGATGGAGTAATAACACCTGGGATTACTGGAACGCCCTTCTCCTGGCAGTACTTCACTGTATCAGGATTAAGTCCTGGGCTAACTATAAATGTTGCTCCAGCCTCTACAGCTCTGTCTACCTGCTCTCTTGTAAGAACAGTACCTGCTCCAACAAGCATATCTGGATAAGCAGCCTTCATATTCTTAATAGCCTCCGCTGCTCCTGCTGTTCTAAAAGTAACCTCGGCGCATCCTATGCCGCCAGCTATAAGTGCACCCGCTAGCTTCTCAGCCTTAGCTGGGTCTTCTATTTCTATTACAGGCACTATGCCAATATTTCTTAATTCGCTAATGATTTTATCCATGATAAATCACCTTTCTTTCAATTAATATAATCACATCAAAAGGCCATTCGCCTTATTAAGCCTACGCTTACTAACAGAAATTATAATTCAGCCTAGTAATAATAGTCTATGTGAAACTTTCTTATAACATTGCATTTATTGTTAATGATTGTAATTTTTATTGTGACAAAATATTTTATTTTTATAATAAAAATACCGCCAATTTGCGTAAATTTTAAATAAAAAGTAACATTTTAATTAAAACCGATTATTATGTATTAACGGAGGGTGAGAGTTATGCGTAGGTCGGGTAAAAATAAGGGCGTAGTTGCCATAACGTTTGCGGCGGGATTACTTATAAGTAGTTTTTGCCCTCCACGTTTTTTAGTGGCGGTGTTGGCTCTTTGGGTGATTATTTTAGGGCTGACGTGTTCTAAATGCTGACGGAGGGTAAGAGTATGAAAGTTGTGTTGGTAAAAAGTCCAAAGTTTTTAGGCGGTATTTTAAGACTTATTTTCGGTATAAAAAAACAGAGTGCATAAAATGAAATTAGGCTATGGCATACATTATGTGCCATAGCCTAATTTCATTACGGTATAAATATCGGTATTTGGGGAGGATTAAATGTAAAATAACCGAAAATTAATATTAAAAATACGGTTAATACTATTGCAAAAATACTCAATTTTTTTGAACTGAATTTATTTTTATTTATAATTTTATTTTTGACTGTTATCGTCACAATCACACCGATAAAGAACAAAAGAATATCAATTATTGCATACGATTTGCCGATTATGCCCGTATATGTATAAAAAGAAATAATTATTGTAAGAATTCCCGATACAATCCCCAAAATTGATGCAAAGGGGAAATTGTAAGGCTTTTCTTTTTGTGTTAAGTATTGGACTAAAAAAAATAAAACGCTTGGAAAAAACAGTAGTTTTTGATGTTCCCATACACTCTCATTTACTGCCGAAAAAATACCTACAATAGGATTTTGTCCACTCCACTCGTAGGTAAAATGCAGTATCGTGCCCAATATACCGATTATCAGAAAAGCAAGTAAATTTTTTCTTTTATTCATATATATCACCCATATATTGTATTCGTGAGAAAAAGTATTAATTCATTTGTTTTTTTGTGTTTACTTTTTTTCACCTTTGTTGTAAAATATATGTATAATTCTGTTGGATGTGATTTTTTGAATGATATTGTAATTATCGGTGGAGGTGCGGCAGGTCTTAATGCGGCTTTAAGTGCATCGTTTATATTAAAAGATACCGATTATGACGTTACGGTTATAGAAAAAAATTCACGTCCTGCACGAAAACTGATGATTACAGGCAAGGGCAGATGCAACGTAACAAATAACTGCGACGTTAACACCCTTATTGCAAATACACCTAAAAACGGAAAGTTTTTATATTCGGCATTTTCAAATTTCACATCACTTGATACTATGAGTTACTTTGAAAGTTTAGGTGTACCGCTTAAAACCGAGCGTGGTAATAGGGTATTTCCCGTATCTGACAAGGCGGTTGATATTGTTGACGCACTTGTAGAACCAGTTAAAAAACAATGTAAGGTAATTGAGGGCACCGTAAAATCTGTATTGACTGAAAACGGCAAAGTTAAAGCAGTTAAACTTATTGACGGCAGTGTAATTAATACTAAATGTGTAATAATTGCAACGGGTGGAATGTCCTATCCGCTTACAGGCTCTACGGGTGACGGATACCGTATGGCAAAAGAATTAGGGCATACCGTAACCGATTTAAAGCCGTCACTGGTACCTCTTGTATGCCACGAGGGATTTTGCTCAAAACTTGCAGGACTGTCACTTAAAAACGTTACCCTTTCAGTATTTGAAAGTGAAAAGAAAAAACCGATTTTTCGGGAACTTGGCGAAATGCTGTTTACACATTTCGGCATATCGGGACCGCTTACACTCAGTGCATCTTCGCATATGCGGTATATGGATACAAAAAGTTATTATGCTGAAATTGATTTAAAACCTGCATTAAGTGAAGAGCAACTTGATAAACGCATACTGCGTGATTTTGGGGATGAACTTAACCGTGATTTTTCAAATTCACTTGATAAATTGCTACCAAAAAGCATTATTCCGATTATAGTTTCAAATTCAAATATACCAAGCAATATTAAGGTCAATCAAATAAGCAAAGAGCAAAGAAAGAAGTTAATAGAGTGTATTAAACATTTTAAACTTAATATTACGGGATTTCGCCCCATTGAGGAAGCAATTATTACAAGCGGAGGTGTTTCGGTCAAGGAAATTGACCCGAAAACCATGCAGTCAAAGAAAACCCACGGACTTTATTTTGCAGGTGAAATAATTGATGTTGACGCCTATACGGGCGGATTTAATCTACAAATAGCATTTTCAACGGGATTTCTTGCAGGTGAGAGTGCATCAAGAAAAATTTTAGGAGAGGAAAACAGTTTATGATTTCTGTTGCAATTGACGGACCTGCCGGTGCAGGTAAGAGTACACTTTCAAGGCGTGTTGCCAAAGAATTAGGGTATGTATACGTTGATACCGGTG
>CALGCE010000111.1 GCA_937884625.1 uncultured Clostridia bacterium | reverse complement strand
AGCTGGGACACAGCGAGTTCGGCATCAACACCGACCTTTATTCCGCAGGGCTCACAGCCATCGCGGTCATCCGTCTCAACGTTGCTCTTGAAGAAGCATTCGGAGTACCTTTCAAGGTTTCTGATATAAAGGAACTAGGTGACTGTTCACAGTTTAAATTCCCTGTTATTGTTAAGCCTACCGACCGTTCGGGAAGTCGTGGTATAACCAAAGTATCCGATATAAAAGACCTTGAAAGTGCCATTAACGTTTCAAAGGAACAGTCTTTTGAAAAGATGGCAATAGTAGAAGAATACATAGAGGGTCCTGAATTCAGTTGTGAATGCATTTCTTTTGACGGCAAACACGAAATGTTGACAGTCACACAAAAATTCACAACGGGTGCTCCTCACTTCATAGAAACGGGACATATGGAACCTGCCGATTTAAGTGATGAAATGTACGCAAAAATTAAGTCGGTAATTTTTGCCTCGCTTGATGCACTTAAAATCAAGTTCGGTGCATCACACTCTGAATTTCGTATCACTCCTGACGGCGAAATCGGTATAATAGAAATCGGCTCCCGTATGGGTGGCGCCTGTATAGGCTCCGATTTGGTTAGACTTTCGACAGGTAAAGATTTTGTCAAAATGGTAATAGAGGTAGCGTCGGGAATTAAGCCCGACCTTACACCCTGCAAAAAGCCTGAATTTGCCGCCATCAGATTTGTTTTCACACAAAAGGACATTGACATACTAAACAACATTAAAGAAAATTATAAAGAAAATCTTTACTTTGTAAGTGAAATACAACCTATCGGCGAACATAAAATAGTCGACAGCGGTACAAGATACGGTTTCTATATTATGACTGCACAAACAAAACAACAACTGCTTAAAATATCGGAGTTACAGTAATGGAAGATAACAAAAAAAGAAAAATAAGTATAACACAAATTATTCTTTTACAGGCAATTATAATAATTTATACCGCATCGGGTATTTTTTCAAAAATAGCATCAGGATATAAATTTTTATCATTCAAATTCATTTTATTCTACGGTATTGAAATTTGTATTTTGGGTATTTATGCACTTTTATGGCAACAAATTATTAAAAAGGTTGATTTATCAATTGCCTATGCCAACCGTGCTATGGCGGTAATTTGGTCGCTTGTGTGGGCGGTTATATTTTTTCACGATACCATCACGGTAAAAAACATTATAGGAGTAATTATCATTGTTATAGGTACGATGATAGTTAATAGCGAACATGATTAAATATTATCTACTGTTTATTGCCGCTGTCGTTATATCATCAGTGTCACAAATACTGCTTAAAAACGCAACAAAAAAGAATTATAATTCAGTTATCAGAGAATATCTTAATCCTTGGGTTATATCAGGATATGCTCTTCTTGTTTTGACAACCGTTTTAACGGTACTCGCCTATTCAGGTCTTGATTATAAAAACGGACCTGTAATAGAGTCATTAGGTTATGTACTTATTATGATTTTTTCAGCAGTAATTTTTAAAGAAAAAATTACAAAAAAGAAACTTATCGGTAATATAATAATTATTTTAGGTATAGCCGTATTTTATCTCTAAATATACTTTTTGTTTTTACCTTTATTAACCCCTATAATTCCGCCGATTACCGATGATAACATTATTATCACTAAATGAAATAAAGTATTTATGGTAAGTCCCGAACGGTTTATCACAAGGGAAATAAGCATTATCACGACAAATACCACAGCACCTGTTATTAAGCCTATAAGGTAACCCTTATCCCCTATTTTTGACGATGAATACATCGACGCTGCGAATGAACCGACGGCAAGACTTACGGTAGCAAAAGGTACTGCAAATGCCTTATCAATACCCGTTAAAAGCATTATTGCAGAAAACAACAGCATAACTAAAAATGTTACGGCAACACCTATAAGAGAACTTGTGGCGTATATGAAACCTTTTGAACTGTTTTTATCTGAAAATTTTTTTGACATATAAAAATCCCTCCGCAATAAATATATATTGCGAAGGGTATTTTTTATTACACAATTTTACACATCATCGTGAACCGTAAGGTTGCTTTGCAGTGCCCAACGGGCGATTGTCATCTTACTGTGGTCGCTTTTAGATTCAATAACAATCGTATCTTCTTTCAGAGAAATTACCCTGCCGTAAATACCGCCGATTGTAACAATATCATCGCCAACCTGCAAACTCTCACGCATTTTCTTTTCTTCTTTGGTTTTTTTCTTCTGCGGACGGATAATAAGAAAATAAAGTGCCAAGCCCATAACCGCAAGCCAAATTACCATAGTAATTATTGACTGAGCACCCGTTTGCTGTCCCGCAGTAGTAGCAGTAGTCTCTTTTGCAAGTGTAATTAAATTCAAATCCATTATTTTTTACCTCCAATATATTAACAAGACAATTATACAAAAATACTCATATAAATGCAAGGAAAATATTGTAAATAATTTGTTATATTCTTTTCCCCAATATTTTTTCTTTTTCAGATTTAAACTGAGCAAAGCGTCCCTCGTCAATGGCAATACGTATATCTTCCATAAGGTGATTATAAAACCAAAGATTGTGAATAACGGTAAGCCTTTGAGACAGCATTTCGCTACTTTTAAGCAAATGCCTTATATATGCCTTACTGTATCTTTGGCAAACGGGACAACCGCACTCATCGTCTATGGGTGACATATCATTATCGTATTTACTGTTATTTATATTAATAATTCCCTTTGACGTAAACAAATGACCGTGACGTGCATTACGGCTCGGCATAACGCAGTCAAACATGTCAACGCCGCGCTCAATGGCCTCAAGAATGTTCTGCGGAGTGCCTACACCCATCAGATAGCGTGGCTTGTCTTTTGGCAATATTTCGTTGACTACTTCTATCATTTCATACATGATGTCGGTAGGCTCGCCAACGGCAAGGCCACCAATGGCGTTACCCTCGCAGTTCTTGCTTGCCACATATTCGGCACTCTGGGTGTGCAGCGTGTCATAGAACTTGAAGAGGCGACCTTCGATGAGACCTTGCTCCTCAAGCCGTCTGGTGAGTTCTGCTGGAGTGATGTTCATCTTGCGTGCTGCCGTCTCAATAGCTATGACGCAGAACTGCATCACATCGCTTTCGTGGGTTCGAGGTGTTCCTTCCATCTTTTTGGTGTTTAATCGCAACATCTGCGTGGCAAATGTACATTATTAATAATATAAAAGCAAATTTATGCGCCAAATCTTTTCATTTTCTCCCTACCTCTCCTCTATTCTCCCTTGATTTGCCACTCCAATTTTTCATTTTCATCCCTCAATTCTGCCACTTCTACCATTCAATCAGGCAATTGGCAGAGAAAAGAAATTGGAGAAATTTACCTTGCATTTCGTCCAGAAACCTTGCAAAACGTACAAAAATTGGGGTCAAAATGAAAAAATGTGCGTTTTGCAAGGTGTTAATCAAAAATATTCCTTATATTTGCACCAAATTTGAAAAATAATATAAACCCATTAATAGAATGAAGAAACTATATTTCAAGCCTGATTTTAAGGTAGTAGAGATTAAGGAGGCAGATATCATCTGCACGAGTGGTGGTACCGAAGCGTATGGAGAAGGTAATACCGATGACTGGTTTAACTCTTAATACGATGACGAAGATGAAGAAATACTTTTTCATGGCTGCGGCAGCGATAGCTGCGCTCAGCGGTTGTACTAACGAGGAGAACATACTTGAGGCAGAGACTCCAGCAGTCAATGCTACCTATCCGACGTTTACGGCTACCATCGAGGGTACGGATACACGTACTGCGCTTGCTGGTAATAAGGTGCAGTGGGAGAATGGTGATGATGTGCTGCTAATATTTGGAACTGGTCCTTTTGATGAAACGATGCTCAAATATAAAGCTACACCGAACACCGACGCAACAACGGCAACATTGACCCCCCCTGAATCAGCTAATAGTGAGGTAGGTCCTTTGGTAGCCGCCGTTTATCCGGCTTCCTTAATTACGGAGTCTCAAGATGACGATATTCCATACCAAATGACTTACCCTGCTACTCAGCAGTATGCTGGTGAAGGCAAGATACCGTTCGCCCCGATGATTTATGCGAATACTGACTATGAGACTTCGCCTTTGCCAAGCACATTGGCGTTCAAGAACGTTGCTTCTTTGCTGAAGATCACCGTACCATCCACTCAGATGACTTCTGTCAAGTCAATTACCGTCTCTTCGGATGCGAAGATGCATAGTTTTGTTCAGCCTTCTGGTGACAACTCATATATTTATGTTTATAATGACAGAGATTTCAGCCCGGAGAACTGTCAGCTGACGCTCGATTGTGGTGAGGGTGTCGCCATCCCTGACGGCGAGAGCAAGACCTTCTATATCTCCATCCTTCCACTTTTTGCAAAACTACTTGATAAACTCTTGTGTGTCACACCTCTCTTTGGGGTGGTGTGGCAGTATGGATAGTTTATATTGTCAAGTAGTAACATCATTGCAATTCTATATTCAGTATTGGCAAGATTTTGTAAGTTATTGTATATCAACCATTTACCCCCCCCCTTAATA
>CALGCE010000110.1 GCA_937884625.1 uncultured Clostridia bacterium | reverse complement strand
CCGTGAAGGAAGGCAAGATTACCATGAAGGAAGGCAAGGAATTCCTGAACATCTACCGTTCCGGTCTTTACGGCTATACTTATCTAGAGTAATGAGCCGTGAGTGGTGAGCGATGAGTTAAATAATCGCGGCCTTGCCGCCAAACTCATAGCTCATTGCGGAAAACTCAATGCTCTATTTTGGAATAATTAGTGGAATTATTGAAGCTTATAAGGAAGTCTAATTAAATATTCAGTAATCACAAAATGCCATCAACTTCGGTTGGTGGCATTATTTTTATGTCTTAAATTATGAAATTTTTGTGTCTTCAATTCTATCGTAACAAAGATAAATCCACACCAAATGTACTGACAGAGATAACAAGGTATATCGAACCTGTCCGTAAAGGCAGAGCCGATAAACGAAAGCTACGAGCAAAATCTGTCGTTAACTTCATATATAGAGTTGCATAAGATAAAGTCTTATGCTTATTCGTCGTGGATAAAATCACACATCAAGGTATAAAAATAGCACCAGACTATCGGAATATCCGACAATTTGATGCTTTTATTTTAACAAAATCCTTAACTTAACAGCTTTTACTACTTCAATGCACAAGAAAAGAGCAGATTTTTGATACTATTCGTCTTATTGGGAACGGAATTTTATCGTAGGCGGTAAGTGTAATCGGTTCTTCGTAAATTCGGTATCCGCCAAAAAGCTCGTCAGCACCCGCGCCCGACATAACAACCTTAACATGTTCACTTGCAAGTTTACTTACAAAATAAAGTGCAATAGCCGCAGGGTCTGCCAATGGCTCGTCCATATGATACTGTATTTTCGGGAAGGTATCCCAATATTCATCGGGTGTTATTACCTTGTCTATGTTTTCAACATTAATGGTTTTTGCAAAATCTTTGGCAAAGTGTATCTCGTTGTAGCGGTCGCCGTCGGGACTTTCAAAACCTACGGTAAAGGTTTTATCAACATTCGCAGACTCGGCAATATAACTTGAATCTATACCGCTTGATAAAAACGAACCTACTTCAACGTCGGCAATTTTGTGTGCTGATACCGACTCTCTTACCGTCTTATCAACAAGGTCGGAGAAATAATCAAGTACTCCGTCGGTTTCGCAAAATTCAGGACGAAAATAGCGTTTTTTATTGAATTTTCCGTCTTTGTAGGTAAAACTGTGTGCAGGTGGAAGTTTATATACGTTTTTAAACAAGTTTTCTTCTGTCGTCGAATACTGAAACGCAAGATAGTTGGCTAGTACGGTTTCATTAATTTCCTTTTTAAAATCAGGGTGGTCTAAAAACGATTTTATTTCAGAGCCGAATATAAAACTTCCGTTCATAACGGTATAATAAAACGGCTTTATACCGAACATATCCCTTGCACCGAATATACTTTTATTAACACGGTCAAAAATCACGAATGCAAACATTCCACGCAGTTTTGTAACCAAATCTTCGCCCCACTGCTCATAACCGTGAAGAAGCACCTCACTATCGGAATTATTTGCAAAGGTATGACCGTTATCTTCAAGTTCGGCACGTAAATCCTTGAAGTTATAAATTTCGCCGTTAAACACGAGAACAAGGTTTTTATCCTCGTTGAACATCGGCTGGTCGCCGTCGGCAAGGGCAATAATACTGAGTCTTCGAAAGCCTAATGCTATATCACCGTCAACGTACTTACCCTCTGAATCGGGACCCCTATGGACAATTCTGTTCATCATAACGTTAAGAACCGAACCGTCATCATTTACCCTGTTTGTAAATCCTACAAAACCACACATATAAAAATACTCCTTATTTTAAAAGGTTTAATTTATTAAATAAAACGGTACAAAGTATACCTACCAGAGCACCGCTAACAGCACCTGTAATGCAAAGTACGGGAATATAAAAGACAGCACCCACACCAACTATTATAATTGCAACTAAAAGTTGAAAGATATTATGGATTACACCGCCTGCAATACTTATACCTATAACGCTTACGCAGTCAAGTTTTGAAAGCAAAAAGGTAAATATAACCGATGCAATACCACCTGCAAGTGAAAATGCCAACGATACGGGTGAGCCGAATAACAACGCACATAAAACTATCCTTGTAATGTTTACGGCGAATGCACCCTTAACGTCTTTTCTTGTAATAAGCAGAAGTGCCACCGCATTTGAAAGACCGAGTTTTACACCGGGGGCTATAAAGTCAAGAGAAACAAGACTTTCCAAATATCCGAAAACGATACAAAGAGCAGTTAAAATACCGTAAATACTTATTTTTTTTGCCGTCAGTTTACCTCTATTATTACTCTGTTGGGCAGACATATTATACTTTCTCCGTTTTTAGAAATTTGTTTGTGTTTAACACATATCTGATTTTTACAATCGGCATTTATCATCTTTGCATTTCCGTTTGATATGCTTACTGTATTACCGTCTAATTTTATTTCGGTATTTTTATAAAGACTTCCTTTATATACCGTTTTGTTGTTCTGCTTAACCGTAACGGTATTGCCGTCGGCAGAAAACACCTTTATAAGCGCAAAACTGATTACCGCTGCGGCAACTGCCGCAGACAGTATTATACCGTCACCTTTTTTAAGCATAATCTTTCATTCCTTTTGGTATCTTTTTTCTATTTTAACACATCTTTACAAAAAAGGGAAGAGAGGGTATAATATATTTATGAAAAAATTTATTTCTTTTTTTATGCCACTTGCCCTGATTTTACTTTGCGGTTGCAATAACAATCAGGAGAATAGAGATACCCGTTTTCTTTTTGATACGGTAGTAACCCTCACAGCAGACTGTAATGATGAGGTTTTATCGGGTGCGTTCAGCCTTTGCGACACTTATGAAAATATGTTAAGCAGAACTAAAAAAAACAGTGATATATACCGTATAAACAAAGAAAGCGTACCTGTAAAAGTTAGTGACGATACACTGAAAATAATTGAAAAATCGCTTTACTACTCCGATTTAAGTGGCGGTAAGTTTGATATTACGGTTTGCAGTGTAAGCGAACTTTGGGACTTTAATAATGAGGTTATACCCTCAAAGGACGAGATAGCAGAAGCCCTTAAAAATGTTGATTACCACAGTATAACGGTTGACGGTAACAATGTTTATACCGCAGGTAAAAAGATAGATTTGGGCGGTATTGCAAAGGGATATATTGCCGACAGGCTTTTAGAATACTTTAAAAGCAAGGATACAAAAAAAGGTATTATTAATCTTGGCGGAAACATAGTCGTATTCGGCGATAAGGATTACAACATAGGAATTAAAAAACCGTTCAGTGAGAATGAAACCGCTATTACGGTAACCATAAGGAACAAAAGTATAGTAACTTCGGGAATATATGAAAGATATATAAAAAAAGACGGCGTTATATATCATCATATATTAGACCCAAAGACGGGATACGCCGTAAAAACCGACCTATCTTCCGCAACGGTAATCTCCGACAGTTCTCTTGACGGCGACGCACTTGCAACCGTCTGCGTACTTGAAGGCAAGGCTAAGGCGGTAGAATTAATAGAGAGTATAAAAGACACCGAAGCAGTGTTTATAGACACAAACGGCAATATTTCATATACGTCGGGACTTACCCGCAAAGACAATACAGTAACATTAAAATAAATTTGTACTTTATTTATTAATAAATATACTGTATAATATTAAAAACATCGACTTGTGAGGTTGTTTTATGAGTTTAATGAGAAAAATTTTCGGTAATTACAGCGAAAGAGAATTAAAAAGGATAATGCCACAAAAAGATAAGGTGTTATCATTTGAAGAAGAATACAAAAAACTTACCGACGAGCAGTTAAGAGGTAAGACGGCAGAGTTTAAAGATAGGCTTAATAACGGAGAAACGCTTGATGATATTCTGCCCGAAGCATTTGCCGTTTGCCGTGAGGCAGGCGACAGGGTACTGGGTATGCGTCATTTTCCCGTTCAGATACTCGGCGGTATAGTTTTGCATCAGGGCAGAATAAGCGAAATGAAAACGGGCGAAGGTAAAACGCTTGTAGCAACACTTCCTGCCTATTTGAACGCACTTTCAGGCAAGGGTGTGCATATCGTTACGGTCAACGATTACCTTGCGAAGCGTGACTCCGAATGGATGGGAAAACTGTATAAATTTTTAGGTCTTACGGTAGGTCTTATAATTCACGGTATGGATAACGATGAAAAAAGAGAAGCCTACAATGCCGATATAACCTATTGTACCAATAATGAATTAGGCTTTGATTATCTGCGTGACAATATGGTAATATACAAGGAACAAAAGGTACAAAGAGGTCATAACTTTGCAATAGTAGACGAGGTTGACTCAATACTTATAGACGAGGCTCGAACTCCGCTTATAATTTCAGGTCAGGGTGATAAGTCTACCGACCTTTATACCCGTGCAAACTCATTTGCCAAAACCCTTAAAATGACAATAGTCAAGGAAATGGACGATAAGGCAAGTGATGAGGTTGCAAATTACGACGGCGACTATGTTGTAGACGAAAAGGCAAGAACCGCCACACTTACCCCGTCGGGTGTTAAAAAGGCGGAACAGTATTTTAATATTGAAAATCTTAACGATACCGAAAATATCGAAATTGCCCACCATATCAATCAGGCTATCAGGGCAAACGGTATAATGAAGCGTGACGTTGACTATGTTGTAAAAGACGGCGAAGTTATAATAGTTGACGAGTTTACGGGACGTCTTATGTTCGGCAGACGTTATAACGAGGGTTTGCATCAGGCGATAGAGGCAAAAGAGGGCGTAAAGGTAGCAAGGGAATCAAAAACACTTGCGACCATTACATTCCAAAACTTTTTCAGGCTCTATAATAAACTTTCGGGAATGACGGGTACGGCTATGACCGAAGAAGCAGAATTTCAGGAGATATATAAACTTGACGTTATAGAAATACCGACCAACAAACCACTTGCAAGAATTGACGAAAACGATGCGGTTTATAAGACCGAAAAGGCAAAATACAACGCCGTTATCGAAAAGATAATAGAGTGCCACGACAGGCTTCAACCCGTCCTTGTAGGTACGGTTACGATTGAAAAATCGGAACTTTTGTCATCCCATCTTAAAAAGAGCGGAATAAAGCATAATGTACTTAATGCAAAACATCACGAAAAGGAAGCCGAGATAATCGCTCAGGCAGGAAAAGCAGGTGCGGTTACCATTGCTACGAATATGGCAGGACGTGGTACCGATATTATGCTCGGCGGTAATGCAGAGTATCTTGCAAAGGGTGCTTTGCGTCACGACGGACTGAGTGAAGAAATGATATTGGAGGCTACGGGCTTTGGCGAAACAGACGATAAGGAAATCCTTTTAGCCCGTGAAAAGTATAAAGAGTATTACAATAAATTTAAAGAGGAAATCGCACCCGAAGCACAACAGGTAAGGGAATCGGGCGGACTTTGTATAATAGGTACCGAACGCCACGATTCAAGACGAATAGACAATCAGTTAAGGGGACGTGCAGGACGTCAGGGTGACCCCGGAAGTACGAAGTTTTATATTTCCCTTGAAGATGACCTTATGCGTCTTTACGGCGGAGAACGCATATCCACAATGATGGATACCTTAAAGGTGGAAGAAAATGTACCGCTTGAAAGCGGAATGCTCTCCCATACCATTGAAAGTGCCCAAAAGAAGAAAGAGGGTATGAACTTTGCCGCCAGAAAGAGTGTTCTTCAGTACGATGACGTTATGAACAAACAGCGCGAGATAATCTACGGCCAGCGCGGAAAAGTTCTCGATGGCGAGGACATAAGCGATTATATCGCCCAGATGCGCCATGACAGTATTGCAAACAACGTCGATATTTACCTTGCCGATGACGAAAGCAAGGCGGATTGGAACCTCGAAGGACTTCGTGACTATTATATCGGCTGGCTCCTTACCGACGGAGATTTCCGTTTCAGCGTCGAGGAAAAATCGAAGCTCACCAAAGAAAAGGTCGCCGAGATCCTTGAAGGATATATGGAAGAGCGCTATGCCGCGAGAGAAAAACAGTTCACCTCTCCTATCATGCGCGAGCTTGAAAGAGTCGTGCTTCTCCGCAACGTCGATACCAAATGGATGGATCATATAGACGCCATGGCGGATCTTAAACAGGGCATCTATCTCCAAAGCTATGCCCAGCATGATCCCGTTGTTGAATACCGAATCCAGGGCTTCGATATGTTCGATGAAATGATTGAGTCTATTAAAGTTGATGTTGTTAAACTTCTTATGAATCTTAGAAAACAAAAAGATTTAAGAAGAGCTGAAACAGCTAATTCAGCTGCTAATTTGGAAGGATTCAATAAAAACATTCCACTAATCATCAAAAAAATCGGAACGGCAGGTCTCCCTAAACTATCATAAAAATTCACACTTATCCAGCGGTACGTAGATACCGGGTAAGCATCCCAGTAC
>CALGCE010000109.1 GCA_937884625.1 uncultured Clostridia bacterium | reverse complement strand
CCTTTAAATCATCTATATTTTCAATAATAGGAATATTTTTAGTGCAAATATCCTGCGTTGAAATATTACCGTTTGTTATATAGGAACGCTTTACGGTATTTGTACCCGTAAGATTCAACAAATCATTATTGCTGTTTGAAAGCCAACTTGCATATACACCGTTTTTATCGGTTGCAAGTGATACATTGCCGTCATAAATACTGTTATCAGTAAGATTTCTTGCATTTATAAAGCAATCTTTTTCAGTATCAAATTGTGCAATAGCAATTTCACAATTATCAGCCACATCGTGGAGTGTAACGGTATTTGTAAATACGGTTTTTGCATTAGTCCAGGCAATATATGTATTTTCGCCGTCACTTACAATATCGGGGTCAAAATCTGCCGTACCGTCATCATAAACAATCTGCGGTGCAGTCCAATACTTTTGCGTGGGAACATATTTAGACCACACTATTGCAGTATGATTACCGTCTGTTCTTGTCGCTATATCGGCAGTCCATACCATTATTACCGTACCGTCTGAAAGTGTAACAGTTTTCGGCCTTGCGTTGTTATATACAGACGTTTGCAGGGTGTTGATTTGACTTACCGTATAATCACCGCCCGAATTTGCCAATAACATTTTTGCTTTTTTAAGCGGTGCTGTACTTAACCATTCCGATTGATTTTCAAGGTGTGTTCGGTCAATCGTGTAACTGCTTTCAAGCGAAAGTTGTTCGTTTATTGCCATATTATTTAGTAACGGTGCTTGTAATAATGCTTTCTTTACGGAAAGAGAATTATAATACTCCCAAGTACCATCTAACAACTTCCATTTTCCAGAAAAAAACAATGCACTTGCACTTAACCCAAGTTCCCCTTTAAGAGATGCTATTGTATACGGCACACGGTAATTGATGTATATTTCATTAGATGCACTACCGTAAACCGATACATCTGCAACATGGCTTATTCCGACACCACCTGATAAGGTTATTTTCGGTATTGTAAGTGTAGTATCGCCACTTAAATACAAAGCATTGTTTGTATCAAGACCTAATGTAAATGAACCATTTGCTCCGGCTTCTGCTTTAAACTTAACAACAATCGGTATGACACCTGCAACGAATTGCCAATTTTTCGATACACTTCCCGATACACCCAATAAAAGTTTACCGCCGTTTGCAGTCCATTGTCCGTTTGCATTTTTGATTATATCCGCATAACCGCAAACGGTAAAGTCCAATCCAATTGAAAGTCTTGAAGAAGAAACTCCAAAACCTTTAAATATATCTGTAGCAGATGCCATATTTTTGTATTTTGTATAACTATCAATTGCTTTTTTGAAATTAAAAAAATCAAGTTTATTATCCTTTAAATCATATTTTGTTCCTATTGCAATTTGAATTTTATCATCATATATTCCATCATTAGCAAATTTAACAAAATAATTATCATCAATATTACCAACATTAATATCAGGTAATCTTACATATACATTCCAAGTCCCAGTCTTAATACTTTGAGGTAACTTAAAATTCAAATTATTTAAACTAATCTCTCCATATAACCATTCCCTTGGA
>CALGCE010000108.1 GCA_937884625.1 uncultured Clostridia bacterium | reverse complement strand
CAACATAACCTAAAACACCAAGATTACTCTGTAGTGCTCCAATACAAAGGTTCCATTTACTGATAATGTTATGATTAATAAAGGTGAACTTTTAGATATTTTAATGGAAATGAAATTAAAATTCCCTAATGCATTAAAACAAGCTGAATGGGTTGTTCAAGAAAGAAATAAAATTTTAACAGATGCTAATAAAGAATATTTGCAGAAATATTTGGATGTAACAAAATCTCAAATGTTTTTTGCCAAAGGTATTATATTTGTAGAAGGCATAAGTGAAGCAATTAAGTATATCGAAGCAAATCTAGCAAATGATCTGAAAATTGAAGATATTGCGGCGAAAGCGTATGCTTCCCCCTATTATTTTCAAAAATCGTTCTCTTTGCTTTGCGGATTTACCATAGGTGAGTATATCAGAAACCGCAGACTGGCCAGTGCGGGAAATGATCTGCTTTCCTGTGAAGAAAAGGTAATTGATATTGCTTTGAAATACGGTTATGAAAGTCCTGAGAGCTTCACAAGAGCTTTTTCAAGATTTCACGGAGTTACACCTTCTGAAGCAAAGAAAGATGGCTCTAAGCTAAAATCCTTTTCCCGACTTTCCGTGAAAATCACATTAAGCGGAGGTAATATAATGGATTACAAGATTATCGAAAAGGACGCCTTTGATATTATTGAAAAGGTGGAATCGCATCCTGTTGAGGACTCTGAAAACGCAAAAAGCATTCCTGCTTTTTGGACAAGATCACATAATGACGGTACGGTAAAGAAATTATTGGATACTACAACAGACAGAACATACATTTTCGGCGTGTGCTACGGAAATTTGTCGGAAAACGCAAAGACATTTAATTATTCTATTGCCGCCAAGTGCGATGAGAATACAGTAGTACCGGAAGGGTTTAGTAAGAACACTATTCCTGCAAGAACTTGGGCAGTATTTGAGTGCAAAGGCGCAATGCCCAATGCTATGCAAGATATGTGGCACAAGATTGTTTCTGAGTTCTTTCCCACATCGGGTTATCAGCCTACCTATGAAATGGATATAGAAGCTTATACCCAAGGAAATATGGGTAGCACCGATTACCGTAGTGAGATTTGGGTTCCCGTTGTTAAAAAGTAAAGTTCTGCCGCCTGCAATAAAGCGGGCGGCATTTCTAAAAAAATTATAAAACCACCTAACCAACCTCAGATTGTTCCGACTATATAGGCGTAACAATTATGATTGAAGCAAGGGTGCAAGATGAAAACAAACGAAATACTAAAACTTATCGGCGATAAAGAGTTCCTTGATAAGATCTATCAATTTTCATACCGAAGATGTAACACTTCTTATGAAGCGGAGGATTTATGCTCGGACATAATTCTCGCCGTAATATCTGCCGTACATAATCAGGAGAGTATCGAAAACTTTTATGCTTTTGTTTGGACAATAGCACGCAGAGTGTATGCCGATTACTCGGAAAAGAGAAATCAGACACGTCAAACCATTAGCATAGAAAACGGTGACCTGTTGTTAGTGGCAAAAGAAAATGAAATTGATAGCTTTATAGAAGAAGCCGCCGAGCAGGAACAGATAAAGAAAATCTTTGCAGAGATTTCTTTTCTATCAAAAGCATACCGAGAGGTTATGGTATTGTACTACATTGATGAAATGAAGGTTAAGGACATAGCCTTAAAACTCGGCATCAACGAAACAACCGTAAAACAACGTTTGTTTTCTGCACGTAATACAGTCAGAAAAGAGGTTGAAACTATGAATGAAAGAAATTTATCTTTAAAGCCTATACGCTTGGCAATTGTCGGGACAGGCAACCCTATGGGAAACGATCCAAGAACTAAAGCCGATAGAGTTTTGTCACAAAATCTAATTTATCTTTGTAAGGATAAAGCTAAAACAGCCAAAGAGTTGTCAGAAGAACTTTGCGTTCCCATGCCGTATATTGAAGATGAATTGGAAATTCAGGTGTACGGAGAAAACGGTAAATATGGTATGCTTCGCAAGTTGGATAATGGGAAGTATATTACTAACATTTTGCTCGTTGATTATAGCGAGTATGATGAAGCTAATAAAATTTATGAAAAGCATTTAGATGAGTACATTCCGATATTAAAAGCTAATTTTGAGAAACAAAAGCAAGACATTTTACTCTTTCCATACTTGAGCGAGCAAAGCGATGCTACCTTTATTCTGTGGGGTTTGATTTCAAGAACTATATGGGATTTTGAAAAAAGAGTAAAGGAAGTTATTGGGAAAAATTATTTTTCCGACGTTGAACCCGTAAAACGCGAATTTACTACTGTTGCTACGGCATTCAGGGACGATATGAATCCCAATTTTGGTTTTTACGGTTGTGACGGTATTCAGTCAAGCTCCGTATGGAAATACAGTTATGTGCATTTTTCGAATATCTATGGTGCAAGGAAAGAAAAACATTTTGCTTGTGACCACAACATTACCAACGATGATAAGTTATTGCTCACACTAAAGGCTCTGGACGGCACCCTAAGCATCGATGAACTTAACGACACTGAAAAAGAGGTTGCGGCAAAAGCTATTGAGTGTGGTCATATTAAAAAATGTGGAAAAATCCTTTTGCCCAAAATAGTTGCGTATGAGAAAAAGTTCGATAAGGCTTTTCATAATATGGCAATTGCTCTTAATGAAAACACCGAAGCACTTGTGGAGAGAATTGCAAAAGAGCTAGCAGAATTTATGAGAAAGCATATTCCTGAGCATCTTATAAACGAATATGAGTATTATACAGGATGTATTGCCGGTGTTCGGTTCTTGCACGAAACAATAGAAGCTTGTATAAAAGAAGGGTTGCTGTGTGAACCTGAAAATAAAATCGGTGCGGAAGGTGTATTGATGGTGATTGAAAAATAGTTAATGTTTTCTTGAAACGACAAAACAACCTTATGCAATAAAAATATGACCTTTAAAGTTTTATGGTTTTAAGGGTCATATTTTTTATGAAAAGAGGTTGAAATCAATGAAAAAGTACATTGATACAGCAGTTTGGGAAAATGATTACAGAGAAAGGCTTAAAAAACTTATGTCAGATAATAACATAACAGCTCGAGAACTCAGCTTGTCACTCGGATATAACGAGGGGTATATCAGCCGAATTCTCAAAAGAAAGATTGATCCGTCATTTAAATCTATGATGGATACAATGCTGTATTTTGACATAAGTCCTGCTGAATTTTTTACGTTTGATTTAATAAGTCATACCGAAAGTTAATGTTTTCTTGAAACTCAAAAAACTCTTTCTTAGAATTTAAGTGTCATCTTAAAATTTTAAGAAGGAGTTTTTTAAATTGAACGGTGTACGAAGAAATGTTGCACCATTAGAACGGGAAGTAAAGGTATCTTCGACAAAGGTTTGTCGAGAGATGATGAAGTGTACCTGAAAAGGTCCAACTTGCACAGTTGTCAAAATGTTGCAGGTTGAGTAGCAGATTTAAGTTTAAGTTATTGACGAAAAATCTGTGGCAGCACACCTGAGCAATGACAGGTTTGTTCATCGCTGCTACCGTGAAAGACACGGCTGAAAAAATATTTGCTTGGATATATTTTCAGTATTTTAATCAAGCACCGAAGTTTCTGGGATTTAATCGGTAATGAAAATCCTTGCCGTACCACTATTCAGCGGTGGACCGATCCACTGTATCGGTATATGGTATTGCGTTCTCTTAAGTTAGAGGCTTAGGCACACCTAAGTATACGCTGGGCTTGTCCCATAATGCTGACCTTCAGTATTACAACTAAATATGATTTACGTTTCGAGATAATGATGATTATAATTTTGAGAGTCATTTCGAAATCTATTCTCTTTTCGAAAGGTATGACTATCTTTTCGATATGATAGATGATAAAGATGATACTCGTTTTGAAATGATGATGACTTTCATTTTGAGAGGCGCCGGTTTCTATCTTCTGAACAAGGAAGATAGAAACGCGACCGAGGGCCTGCCCGAGGGAGCGGCGCCAAGGCATAGTACGCAAAGTTAGTAAAAGAAAATTGGAGAAACGTACCTAATTTTATGTAAAAAAGTCCCTGGGCGTACTATGCCTTGCTATCATTTTTAGATGATAGATGACAATATTTCGAGATGATATTTTGATATGATTTATGATACACATTTTGAAATGATATATTGACTATCTTTTCGAAATTCTTTTTGAGAGTAACTGTCAGTGCTTAGTATGAAAATATGATTTACTTTTTGATATGCTCCTAACAGATTCCTATTAGAGTAAGCAAAGATATAAAATTTTAATAAGACCAAACTTTAACAAATCTGCAAAAGAATCTATCCTGTCTTTTCGAAATGATATATGACTGTCATTTCGAAATGAGTGTATGATCATCATTTTCAAATGAGCACAGGAAATATGATTATCATTTATAGAGCGGCTCCCATAGACTGCGAATCAGTCTGTGGGAGCCAAAATTTTTTATGATTAAAATTTTCGTACACAAACCTATGATTTTATAAATCATACAAAAAGTTAATGTTTTCTTGAAACTCGAAAATTTTATTCCTTATATATTTAACATCCAAATATTTTGGTACACAGTTTCAACCTGAACCACTGAAATCTGTGAACGAAAATTTAGATAAATTTATGTGAGTTAATGTTTTCTTGAAACGAAACAAAAACATTATTCACATTTAAATATCGGAAATTTGTGGAGGGCATCGAGTAGCACATAGATGTTTTTTATAAATTCACGAAATATTACGAAAGGAGTAATACTTATGAGTTTAACCCCTGAAGAACAAGAACGAAAAGCCGAGAACCAAAAACGGAATTTGCTAAATCAAACTCTTCCTGTGATTGATAGGTCAAATCAAGGAAGTTTTAAAACACGTAGACGCTATAAAGCAGTAATGAATAAATTCTGTGGGTATTTAGGAGAGAATACCACATTACAGAATTTTAGAAATGTTGAAGTTAGACATGTGCGAAGTTATGTTGAGAATCTTCAAATCAGCGGCTGTAAGCCCGGATATATACTCACCGAATTATCCGGTATAAAGTGGGTGCATCAGCGAATGAACCCAAAAAGGAATTTACCTAAGAGCAATAAATGTTTCTTCGTCGCCAAACGCCAATTGTATGTAAAGGATAAATCTATTCTTTCGCATGAGTTTGATGACCTTATCAAAGTAGCACTTGATATGGGTCGTATTGATGCGGTTATCGAGGCTTATATGGATAGATATTTTGGACTTCGCCACGAGGAGTTTGTAACCCTTCGTGTGCATCAGATTGAGTATGCACTTAAATATAAACAATTAAATCTTACCAACACTAAGGGCGGCAGACCGAGAGACATACCCGTTGAAACTAAAATGCAGGAGAACATTTTAAGACGAGTGTTGGCATATGCTCAGAAAAACGGTAAGAGTTCTATGGATTATGTTATATGCGATAACCACACAAACAGCGTTAAAAAGAAAAGTAAATCCTTGGATAACTGGATGAACAACAATAAAAAGAAATTTATGGACCCCGAGCGCACCAAGTACAAAAGCCCAGGCAAACGGCCAAGAGAACAATCGATACATTGGCATAGTCTCAGACATTTGTTTTATCAAGAAACTAAAGAACGATACAAAGCCGAAGGCAGAATGACCGATGCACAAATAGAGCGAGAACTTTCAGAATCTATGGGACATTCTCGCAACGATGTTAATAACACTTATTCGAATGAAATTAAAAGAATCCATTAAAGTTAATGTTTTCTTGAAACTCAAAATTTATATTCTTATGTTTTATTTGCGGATTTTCGACAGAGAGTTAGTCCCTACCTGATTCTCTGAACGGAAATTTGAAATCATAAATCTGATGACGGCAGATTTAAAGTTTAAGCAATAAGCATTAACAAAAATTATTGCTTATGCGTTTTGGTATAGAGGACAAGACGCAAATCATATTTTAATAAAAGAAAAATATTCGCAAAAGGAAGGAGACGGACTGCATGGTAAAATATGTCACACAGTCTTGGGAGCAGAAAATCGGCAACAAAATCGTGTCGATTACCAATTTACACCCTCAATTTTCTGTGGATGAAAAAAGAGAAGTAAAACTACAAATAGAAGCAAAATTATATGATGTTTTTTGCAAATATATGTCCTGTAAACCTTGAAGAAAAAGGGCTGTTATGGTATAATATACATGTCAGCAGCTCCGCTTCTTTTTGCGAAGAAGGGAGTAAAAATTGAATCTTTTTGACGCAATTTATGCAAGACAATCGGTTGACAGGATAGACAGCATATCCGTGGAAAGTCAAATCGAGTTTTGTAAAAAGGAAGTGACAGGAGAAAGTTATAAAGTTTATACCGACAAGGGTTATAGTGGCAAAAACATAGACCGCCCTGCGTTTCAAGACTTGTTACGTGAAACTTAAATCTATAATCATTTCTTAACTGAATAGGAGAATATACATTGAGGGATGCT
>CALGCE010000107.1 GCA_937884625.1 uncultured Clostridia bacterium | reverse complement strand
CGGTCAACAGTTTTGGCTTTTCACTTGATAACTTAATATGTGCGGATATTGGAGCGTCTACGGGCGGTTTTACCGACTGTATGCTTCAAAACGGTGCCAAAAAGGTTTATTCTGTTGATGTGGGTTACGGTCAACTTGCTTGGAAACTCCGCACCGATGAACGGGTAGTTAATTTAGAACGCACCAATTTCAGGTATGTGACAAAAGAACAAATACCCGATGCACTTGATTTTGCGTCTGTTGATGTTTCCTTTATTTCCTTATCGCTAATCCTTCCCGTTTTAAGAAATCTTTTAAAGGATGACGGCAGGGCGGTATGTCTTATAAAACCGCAGTTTGAGGCAGGTAGGGAAAATGTCGGCAAAAAGGGTGTAGTAAGGGATAAATCGGTGCATATTGCGGTTGTCAAAAAAATAATTGATTTGGCTATCAAAAACGGGTATAGCGTAATCGGTCTTGACTTTTCGCCGATTAAAGGACCTGAGGGAAATATAGAATATCTATGCTATCTCAAAAGAAGTGAAAAGGGCGAAATTTTAACCGATGTTACGGCTGAGATAATAGTTGAAACTTCTCATAATGAACTGAAAGGAGAATGATTTATGGTAGTTGCTTTAATACCTAATCTCGATAAACGTGGCTCTTCGGATATGGTTGAAAAAATCGGTAAATTTTTCAATGAAAATAATATTGTGGCATATCTACCCGACAGTATTAGTTGTGCTTATTATAAATTGGCACCCGAAAGCGAACTTTACAAAATAGCAGATATTATCATCACCATTGGCGGTGACGGTACTATAATGAGGTATGCCAAACGTGCGGCTACTTACGGCAAACCCATACTCGGCATTAATGCAGGCAGGGTAGGGTACCTTGCTAATATTGAACAGAACGAGTACAAACTTTTAGGAAAACTTAAAACCGATGAATTTAAGACCGAAAACAGAATGATGTTAAGTATTGAAGTAAGGGAAAACGGCAGAATTATAAATAAATTTGAGGCACTTAACGATGCTGTTATCACAAGCGGATTTATTTCAAGAATTATTGATATGTCGGCATCGGTTGACGGAGATACTATTAACTATCATGCAGACGGTCTTATCGTTTCAACCCCTACGGGTTCTACGGCTTATTCGATGTCGGCAGGCGGACCGATAATAGACCCTGCGGCACAGTGCATTTGCCTGACTCCCATCTGTTCTCATTCACTTTCTGCAAAGCCTATTTTGTTAGATGCAGATAAAACAGTAATCTTAAAAGCATTTTCAAAGAAAAAATGTGATATTTATCTTTCGGTGGACGGCAGAAAATCGGTTGCAGTAAAGCCGTATACCGAAATATATATAAAACGTTCGGAAAACTGTGTAAAATTGCTCAGGCTTAACGACCGTTCGTTTTATAAAACTCTTTCGGAAAAATTTCTTGATTCAAGGAGTATGTAACAGTGAAAGGTAAAAGACAGGAAAAAATATTAGAACTGATAGAAAACAAAATTATACTTACACAAGAAGAACTGCAAAACGAACTGAATAAAATCGGTTTTAAGGTTACGCAGTCAACGGTATCGAGGGATATTAAGGAATTGCGTCTTGTAAAAGGTCACGATGCTCAGGGTAATTATAAATACATAACCGCCGATAAACCTGCAAATGACATTCAACCGCTTACACATTATGTTGAAATGATTTCAAAAACGGTTAAAAATGTTGACTGTGCTATGAACGATATTGTTATTAAATGCTATAACGGTATGGCGTCAAGCGTGTGTGTTGCCATTGATATTATGTTTGGCGACAGAATGTTAGGTTCGGTTGCAGGTGACGATACCATTTTCGTGGTTACACGTTCGGAGTCCGATGCTATGCAACTGACCTATGAAATCAAAAAAATGATGTAACGGCGGGATTTGATATGCTAAAAAATCTGCATATAGAAAATATAGCGGTTATTGAGAAAACAGATATTGATTTATCAAACGGATTTAATGCACTTACGGGCGAAACAGGAGCAGGTAAGTCTATTGTTATTGACTCAATCAACGCAGTATTAGGTGAGCGAACTACCAAAGAGTTAATACGTTCGGGTTGCGAAAGGGCGGAGGTATCCGCATTGTTTTGCAATCTTTCAAATTATGCAACCGATATACTGAAAGAAAACGGCTTTGAACCTGA
Source organism: uncultured Clostridia bacterium (assembly GCA_937884625.1). GTDB lineage: Bacteria > Bacillota > Clostridia > Oscillospirales > Acutalibacteraceae > UBA737. The sequence continues at coordinate 2,716 of CALGCE010000107.1, read as the reverse complement.
CGAGGACGGCAATCTGCTTATTTGCAGGGTGTTAAGCCTTAACGGTAACGGCAGTGTTAAAATTAACGGTAAACCTGCAACAGTAGGCATTTTAAAAGCGGTCGGGAAAGCACTTGTCAATATACACGGTCAGCACGATAATCAGGGACTTTTAAGCAGTGAAACGCATTATAAATACATTGATAAGATAGCCCAAAATGAACAGTTGCTTAAAAATTATTATTCCGAATTTAAGCATTTAAACGCAGTACGCCGTGAACTCGAAGCAGAGGAAACCGACGGTGACGAGAAACTGCGTAAAATTGATTTGCTTAAATTTGAAATCGATGAAATAGAAAAAGCCGAAATTAAAGTTGGCGAAATCAAATCATTAAAAGAAAAACTTGAAATCGCAGAAAATTTTCAAAAAACGGCAGATGCACTAAAATTTGCGTATAACGGTCTTAACGGTACTGATGATACGGACGGTGCGGTCAGTGTTATAAATAATGCTCAAAAGAGAATATCCGCAATTAAGGGCGACACCTTTACAAAAACTGTTCAAAGATTATATGATGCTTTGGCGTTGCTTGACGATGCGTCAGGTGATATACGGTCGTTTTTGCAAAATAACGACTACTCCGAGCAGGATACAGAAAACATACGCCAAAGACTTGACCTTATGCATAAACTTATGTTAAAATACGGTAATACCGAAGAGGACATACTGCGGTATTTGGATAATGCAAAGGAGCAATTTAAAAAAATAGAGTTGTCCGATGAGAAAATTGAGAAATTGTCAGCCGAACTTGATAATTCAACCGAAAGACTTATCGAACTTGCAAAAAATTTAACCTTGTCAAGAACTAAAACCTCAAAAGATTTTGCTAGTAAGGTCACAAAGGTTTTAGGCGAACTTGATATGCCGAATGTCGAGTTTTCGGTAAATATTAAGCAGTCACGATACACAAAGGTAGGTTGTGATGACATTGAATTTATCATTAAAACCAATGTCGGGGAAGATTTTAAACCTTTAAACAAAATAGCATCGGGCGGTGAATTATCACGAATAATGCTTGCAATTAAAAGTGTTCTTGCAAGTAACGATGATGTTGATACCCTTATATTTGATGAAATTGACAGTGGTATAAGCGGTAGAGCGGCAGATAAGGTCGGTAATAAACTTAAAGGCTTATCCGATACCTGTCAGGTTATCTGCGTTACGCATTTAGCACAAATTGCCTCATATTCCGATTGCCATTTGTTTATTGAAAAGTCGGTTAAAGAGGCACGTACGTTTACAACAGTAACCCCACTTTCCTATGAAGAACGCATAAAGGAAATTGCGAGGATAATGTCGGGTACAAATATTACAGAAAATTTATATAATTCCGCAAAGGAATTACTTGATAGGAGAACATAAATATGCAAATCTATGAAGAACTTGTAGCCAGAGGGCTTATAGCACAGGTTACGGACGAAGACGAAATTAAGGAACTTGTAAATAACGGCAAAGCCGTTTTTTATATTGGTTTTGACCCTACTGCCGACAGTTTGCACGTCGGTCACTTTATGGCACTTTGTCTTATGAAAAGACTGCAAATGGCAGGTAACAGACCAATAGCACTTATCGGTGGCGGTACTGCACATATAGGCGACCCATCAGGGCGTACCGATATGCGTTCTATGATGACGAAAGAACAAATCGACCATAACTGTGAATGTTTTAAAAAGCAGATGAGCCGTTTTATTGAGTTTGGTGATGATAAGGCAATTATGGTTAATAATGCCGATTGGTTGCTCGATATGAATTATATCGAAATGCTCCGTGAAGTAGGAGCACAGTTTTCGGTTAATAATATGCTCCGTGCCGAATGTTATAAGCAACGTATGGAAAAGGGACTCAGTTTCCTTGAATTTAACTATATGATTATGCAGAGTTATGACTTTTATCATTTGTATCAAAAGTACGGTTGTAATATGCAGTTCGGCGGTGACGACCAGTGGTCGAATATGTTGGGCGGTACGGAACTGATACGTAAAAAATTAGGTAAAGACGCCTACGCTATGACGATAACTCTGTTACTTAATTCAGAGGGTAAAAAAATGGGTAAGACCGTCGGCGGGGCCGTATGGCTTGACCCTGAAAAAACGTCGCCTTACGAATTCTATCAGTATTGGCGTAACGTAGGAGACGCTGATGTTTTAAAATGTATTCGTATGCTTACATTTTTACCTCTTGAAGAAATAGACAAGATGGATAAGTGGGAGGGCAGTCAACTAAATGTTGCAAAAGAAATTTTAGCCTTTGAACTTACAAAACTTGTTCACGGTGAGGACGAGGCTATTAAGGCACAGGAAACCTCACGTGCTGTCTTTGCAGGTGCGGGAAGTCATGAGAATATGCCGACAGTAAGCATTAGTGATGATGATTTTACAGACGGCAAAATAGGACTTTTAAGCGTGATGGTAAAGGGTGGTCTTGCAAACTCAAACGGCGAGGCAAGACGGCTTGTACAGCAGGGCGGTGTCAGTGTAAACGACCAAAAAATAACCGATGCCACCTATACAATTTCAAAAACCGATTTTGCAGACGGTCTTATAGTTAAAAAAGGTAAAAAGGTTATTATTAAATTTATAATAGAGTAAAATTAAAAAATATCCCATCACGATGATGGGATATTTCAGACTGTAGACAAAGTCCTTTACGAAGGGCTTTGTTTTTTGCATAAATAGT